>JBEQBS010000052.1:0-13560 GCA_041639675.1 Rubritepida sp.
GTACTTGGACGTCTTCGCCCGCTTCGTGCCGAAGCCGTCCGCGTTCAGCACCATGTCCACGCCCGACCGCGGCTTCAGGTCGTCCTTGTTGCGGATCATTGAGTCCGTGAACTGGTGGACCACGACATCCCGGCGTCTCTAGCGCGCGTACGGGACGGCAGTCCAGGGCTTCCTTGGCTGATCGGCGGCCATAGCATTGGCGGCCAACTGGCCACCCTTGCGCTGGCCCGGCACCCACCAGCGCCCGCGCGCCGACATGGGCGCCGCCGCAGAGCACCGCGCCCGGGGCGATGTGCGCGCCCTCCTCCAGCACGCAATCATGCTCGATGATCGCGCCGGTGTTCACCAGCACGAGCCGGCCGATAATGGCCTGCGCGCCCAGCACGGCGCGCGGCATCGCCACCGCGCCCTCGGCGATGGCGGCCGAACGGGCGCGGATGACGGAGGGATGGACCAGGGACGGCAGCGGCGCATGCAGGCGCGCGGCGGCCGCCAGCCGCGCCGCGTTGCCGCCGATGCCCAGCAGCAGCGGCGCGCCACCATGCGCGGCCTCGTCGCCCAGCACGGGCAGGCCCAGCACGGGCGGCAGGGGGAAGCGGGCATCCAGGAAGCCCGCCACGTCGAGGCCGGCATCGCGCGCCGCCTCGCACACCGCGCGGCCATGGCCGCCGGCGCCCAGGATCAGCACGCGCATGGGGCGGCCCCCATGCGCGCGCGGGGCCTCAACCCATCTGCTTCCGCAGCTGCTGCTTCGCCTCGCTGCCGCTCATCTGCAGCATCACCTTGCCGCCCTGAGTGGACTGCACGGCGGAGACGGGCAGGTAGTGGTGATGCCCCTGCCCATGCGGATCGCTGTCCTTGGTCAGCTTGATGCGGTCGCCCTCGACCTTGTCCACCTTGCCGACCATCTGGCCGTCGCTGCCGACGACCTCCATGTGCTCGCCGATGTCGTGCATCATTGCCGCGTTCTCCTCTGGCGTTTCGGTCCGGGGGGAACGCGGGCACGGCGTCAGGGTTGGGTCAGGCTCGCCATCGCCGCGCCCACGCCGCCCGGCTGGTGCGGCACGCCGGCCAGGACCAGCGCCATCTCCAGGCTCGCCAGCGTGCCGAGGATCATCGGCTCGTTCAGGTCGCCCAGGTGGCCGATGCGGAACACCTTGCCATGCAGGATGTTCAGCCCCGCCCCGGTCGAGACGTTGAAGCGCTCCAGCGCGATCTTCCGCACCGCCTCGGCATCGTGGCCCTCGGGCAGCAGCACGGCGGTCACGCTGTCCGACACGCGCGCGGGGTTCTGGCAGTACAGCTGCGGGCCGCTGTTGCCGGCGCCCCAGTGGTGCACGCAGGCGCGCACCGCGCGGGCGAGGCGGGCATGGCGCCTGAAGACGTTCTCCAGCCCCTCCTCCTCCAGCATCAGGCGCAGCGCCTCGTGCAGCCCGTAGAACAGCGTGACCGGCACGGTGCCGACGAAGGAGCGGTGCGGGCGCGCCAGCATCTGCGTCCAGTCCATGTAGAAGCGCGGCGTTGTGGCCGCCCGGTGTGCCGCCATCGCCTTCGGACTGGCGCCGGTGAAGGCGAAGCCGGTGGGCAGCATCAGCCCTTTCTGCGAGCCGCCGACGCAGACATCCACGCCCCACTCGTCCATGCGGAAGTCGTAGCAGCCGAGCGAACTGATCGTGTCCGCCATCAGCAGCGCCGGATGGCCGGTCTCGTCGAGGATGGCGCGCACCTGCTCGATCGGCAGGCGGGTGCCGGCCGCCGTCTCGTTGTGCACGCAGCACACGGCCTTGATGGCGTGCGTGGCGTCGGCCGTCAGCGCCTCGCGGATGCGCGCCATCTCGATGCCCTGGCGCCAGTCGGCCTCCAGCCACTGCACCCGGTAGCCCAGGCGCTGCGCCATCTTCGCCCAGGTGTCGGAGAAATGCCCCGTCTCGGGGATCAGCACCGTGTCGCCGGGGCTGAGCACGTTGACCAGCGACGCCTCCCAGGCGCCGTGGCCGGAGGTCGTCATGCAGAACACCTCGCCGCGCTCGGTCTTCAGCACGCGCTTCAGCCCGGCCATGCATTGGTCATACAGCGCGACGAAGGCGGGGTCGTTGAAGTCTATGCTGGCGCGCGCGGTGGCCAGCAGCACGGAATCGGGGATGTTGGTCGGCCCCGGATTGGCGAAGAACATCCGCCCGCGCGCCATCGGGCGTGCGGGCTTGGGCGTGGTCATTCCATCCATGGCGGCGTTCCTGCTGTTGCGGCGAGTGAAGCGCGGAACGCCGCCCGCTTCAACGCTCCAGCCGGATGCCGGTGCGCTGCACGACCTCCTGGTACTTGCGCACCTCGCCCTGCAGGAAGTCGCGCGCCACCTCGGGCGTGTTGGCGCCGTTCCAGGCGGCGACGCCGGCGCCCAGCAGGCGCTCGCGCACCGGCGCCTCGGCCACGGTGGCGGCGAGCGCCCGGTTCAGCGTGGCCAGCAGCGCCGGGCTCATGCGCGGCGGGCCGATGATCATGTTCCAGGTCGTCATCTCGAAGCCGGGCAGCGCGGCCTCGCTCAGCGTAGGCACGTCGGGGAAGGAGGGGAAGCGCTCGCGGCTCGTCACCGCCAGGCCGCGCACCATGCCGTCGCGCACCTGCGCCGCCGCGCTGGCCAGCACGGCGATGCCGAACTGCCCCTCGCCCTGGTGGATGGCCGTCAGCATCAGCCCGCCGGAGCGGTAGGGCACATGGGTGAAGCGCGCGCCGATGGTGGCGCCCAGCATCTCCACCGCCAGGTGCGGGATGGAGCCGACGCCGCTCGTCGCATAGGCGAATTCCTCGGGGCGCGAGGCGCGCAGCCGGGCGATGGCCTCGGGCGCCGTGCGCGCCGGGAAGGCGGGCTGGGTGATGAGGATCAGCGGCGCGGTGCCGACCATGCCGATCTGCGTGAAGTCGCCCACCGGGTCGAAGGGCGTGCCGCCTTGCAGCGCGGCGGGCGCGATGGCGTGCGAGGACACCTCGATCAGCATGATGGTGTGGCCATCGGGGTTCTGCCGCCGCAGCCAGTCGGCGGCCACGGTGCCGGATGCGCCGGGCCGGTTCTCCACCACCACCCGCGCGCCGGGGCCGATATTGGCCGCGAAGCGCTCGGCAATGAGGCGCGAGGCGATGTCGGTGGACCCGCCCGGGGCGAAGCCGGTGACGAGGGTGATGGGCCGCTCGGGGAAGCCTTGCGCCGCCGCCATGACGGGCGCGAGCAGCAGGGACAGGCCGGCAAGGAGCCAGGACCGCTTCTTCATGGGGACGCCTCCGTGGTTTTCACGGAGGGTAGCGAGGCTATCCGCGCTTGCCCAGCAGCCCATGCTCCAGCGCGGCGCGATAGACCCGCGCGGGAAAATCCGCCGCGGTCGCCGCCTGGCGCAGCAGCGTGCGGTCCTCGGCCGTGGGCGGCGTCAGCGGCGGCAGCATGGCGGGGCTGGGCAGGCGGCGGGCGGGGCGGCCCAGCAGCTCCTCGATCACCTCGTCCGTGACGGGCGCGACGGCGCCGCAGGTCCAGTCCAGCCCTTCCAGGCGCATCAGCCGGCCGGCGAAGGCCACGCCCTCGAACTCCTCCTTCTGCAGCTTCTCGTCGCGCAGGCGCAGCGCGGTGCCGCGCAGCAGGTCCTCGGCATCGGCGAAGCCTTCCGGGTTGGCGGGGCCGATGCGGAACAGGGTGAACTGCGCCCCTTGCAGGGCACGCAGCACCTCGCGCGCCTCGCCCTCATGCGGCTGCTTCGCCTCGCGCTCCAGCGCCGGGGTGTGGCCGCCGGAGGGCGCGAAGACACCCAGGTCGAGCATGAGCTGGAACTGCGCCTCGTTGCCGAAGCGCACCTCGTCCTCGTGCCACATGCCCAGCGCGCGGGCGCAGGAGGCGGCCGCCGCCCTGGGGATGCGGTGCGCCGCGCCCGAAAGGATGCGCGCGCGATGGGCGGAAACGGTGGCGTGGTCCATCACGGGCGCGGCACTCCCAGCTTCGCGGCGGTATCCAGGATGTTGGCCCAGGCTTCCTCCGGCAGCGGCACGCCGCTCACCAGGCGCTCGGCGCGGCGGCGGTTCTCCATCTCGCCGGGCGCCAGCACGGGCGCATCCGGGTCGGCCGGGGTGCAGGAGCGCACCCAGTCCACATAGCCCTGCGCGGCGGCCTGGAACGCCGCCTCGTCGCCGAAATGCCGCGGCGACAGGTGGATGGAGAGCATGCCGTTGACGATGCGCCCGCGCGATTCCACGGGGCCGGAGGTGGGCGAGCCGGTGAGGCAGCCGGCCAGCAGCTCGCACATGAAGGCCAAGCCCGAGCCCTTGTGCTCGCCGAAGGCGCGGATGGCGCCCAGCCCGTTCTCGGGGGAGCGCGGGCCGATCGGCGCGTAGTCCCCATACAGCGTGCGCGGATCGGCGGAGAGCGCGCCATCCGGGCCGATCAGCGCGCCATCCGGCAGCGGCTTGCCGCCGTTGCTGGCCACCAGCACCTTGCCCTCCGCCACCAGCGACGTCGCGAAGTCCAGCACCACCGGCCCGGCGGGCAGCGGCACGCCGACGCTGAAGGGCGCGGTGGAGAAGCGCCGCTCCACCCCGCCGAAGGGCGCCACCAGCACCGAGCCGCCGACATTGACGAAGTGGATGGAGATCAGCCCCTCGGCCGCCGCCATCTCGGCATAGTCGCCCACGCGGCCGAGATGCGCGGAGTTGCGCAGGCCCATGACGCAGGCGCCGTGTTCCTTCGCGCGGGCGATGGCCAGCCGCGTCGCCTGCTCGGCCACCACTTGGCCCCAGCCGTAATTGCCGTCCAGCAGGACGAAGCCGCCGCCATCCGTCACCACCTGCGCCGACTGGCCGGACAGGATGTGGCCCGCCGCGTGCCATTCGACGTAGCGCGGCACGCGGACCACGCCGTGGCTGTCATGCCCCGCCAGGTTGGCGCCGACCAGGTGGTGGGCCACCCGCGCGGCCTCCCCCGGCGAGGCGCCGGCGGCGCCGATGATGCGGGCGACGAAGCCTTCCAGCTCCGTGGCCGGGATGTGGACGTAGGATGCCATGCGCGTTCCCCTTCGCGCGGGAAAATGCGCGCGGCGGGGCGCGGCGTCCAGCCTACAGCACGCGCCCCGATTGCGGGTCCAGCAGGTGCATGTTGGCGAGGTCGGCGGTCAGCGGCAGCGTCACGCCGGGCGCGGCCGCCACCGTGGGGTCGAGTCGCGCGCAGAGGTCGCGCGCGCCGTCCAGGTGGAAATGCGCCAGCGTCTCCATGCCCATGGGCTCGATCACCTCCGGCACCACCTGCATGGCGGCGTAGGTGGCGCGGCCCTGGCGGGCGTCGGTCAGATGCTCGGGGCGGATGCCGAAGACCACGGGGCCGGCATGGGCGGCGTAGCGCGCGGTGCGCTCGGCCGGGATGGGCAGCACTGTGCCGCCGGGCAGGCGCAGGGTCAGCGCGCCCGATGCCGGCTCCAGCACGGCGGGGATGAAGTTCATCGCCGGGCTGCCGATGAAGCCGGCGACGAAGCGCGTGGCGGGGTGGTGGTACAGCTCCTGCGGCGGGCCCACCTGCTCGATGATGCCGCCATTCATCACCACCACGCGGTCGGCCAGCGTCATCGCCTCCACCTGGTCATGGGTGACGTAGACGGTGGTGGTGCGCACCGCCTGGTGCACCTTCTTGATCTCGGTGCGCATCTGCACGCGCAGCTTGGCGTCGAGGTTGGAGAGCGGCTCGTCGAACAGGAAGACCTTGGGGTTGCGCACGATGGCGCGGCCCATCGCCACGCGCTGCCGCTGCCCGCCCGAGAGCGCCTTGGGCTTGCGCTCCAGCAGCGGCGCGATGTCGAGGATGCGCGCGGCCTCGGAGACGCGGCGGTGGATTTCATCCTTCGCGAATTTCCGCAGAGTCAGCCCGAAGGCCATGTTGTCGAACACGGTCATGTGCGGATAGAGCGCGTAGTTCTGGAACACCATGGCGATGTCGCGGTCGCGCGGTGGCACGTCGTTCACCACCGCGCCGCCGATGCTCACCTCGCCGCCCGAGATGTCCTCCAGCCCCGCGATCATCCGCAGCGTGGTGGACTTGCCGCAGCCCGAGGGGCCGACGAGCACGACGAATTCGTGGTCGGCGATGTCGAGGTTGATGCCCTTCACCGCCTGCACGCCGCCCTCGTATTCCTTGACGAGGTTCCGCAGGGTGACTTGCGCCATCGTGGTTTAGCCCTTGGTTGCGCCGGCGGTCAGCCCGGCCACGTAGTAGTCCATGAGGAAGGCGTAGACGACGACCGGCGGCAGCGCCGCCAGCAGCGCACCGGCCATGAGCTGCCCCCAGGCGAAGGTGTCGCCGCGGATGAGCTGGGAGACGACGCCGATGGTCAGCGGCATCTGGTCGGGGCGGGTGATGAAGGCGGTGGGATAGACGAAGGCCGCCCAGGAGACGGTGAATGCGAAGATGGTGGCGGCGATGATGCCGGGCAGCGCGACGGGGATGAAGATGCGCCACAGCATCTGCAGCCAGCCCGCGCCGTCTATCAGCGCCGCCTCATCCAGCTCCTTGGGGATGGAGGCGAAGTAGCCGATCATGATCCAGGTGCAGAACGGCACGGTGAGGGTGGGATAGACCAGCACCAGCCCCCAGGTGGAGTTGAGCAGCCCCAGCCCACCCACGATCTGGTAGAGCGGGATGAAGAGCAGCGTGTCCGGCACCAGGTAGGTGAGGAACACCCCCGTCGCCAGCCATTGCGAGCCCCAGAAGCGCATGCGCGACAGCGCGAAGGCCGCGGGCACGGAGATGAGCATGGTGAGCACCACCACCAGCACCGTCACCTGGATGGAGTTCCAGAAGAAGCCCATGAACATCGGGTTGCCCAGGATGGCGGCGAAGTTCTCCAGCGTCGGGCTGCGCACGATCCAGGGGTTGCCGCCCATGTCGGCGATCTCCGCGCTGGTCTTGAGCGCGGTGACGAGCATGTAGAAGGGCGGCGCCAGCATCACGATGGCCGCGACGATGAGCGAGACATAGGCGCTCCACAGCGCCCAGCGCCGCTCCGCGCTCAGCGAGCCGGTCCTCACGCGCCGATCTCCTTCGTGCGCTGGTTGATGCCGCGCAGCACGAAAAAGGCGACGACGGCGAGCAGCGGGAACATGAACAGGCTCACCGCCGCGCCGCGCGGGATGTTGCCCGACAGCACCCCCACCTGGAAAGCGTAGGAGGCGAAGACGTGGGTGAGGTCCCGCGGGCCGCCATTGGTGAGCACGCGCACGATGTCGTAGTTGGCGAAGGTGACGATGAGGCTGAACAGCACGGTGATGGAGATGATGTTGCGCATCATCGGCAGCGTGACGTAGCGCAGCCGCTGCCAGGACGAGGCGCCGTCAATGTCTGCGGCCTCGTAGAGCTGCTCGGGCACCGATTTCAGCGCGGCGAGGTACATGATCATGAAGAAGGGCGCGCCGTACCACACGTTGACGATGATGACGGAGATGCGCGCCCACCAGGGCTCGCCCAGCCAGGGCACGGCGGGCACCGCGAAGATGGCCAGCAGCCAGTTGAGCGAGGAATACGAAGGCTCGAACATCCACCACCAGCCCAGGGTGGAAAGCGCGGGCGGGATCACCCAGGGCACCAGCAGCATGCCGCGCCAGAGGCGCTGCCCCTTGCTGGGGATGTGGTGCAGCATGTGCGCCAGCCAGAAGCCGATCAGCGCCTTGAGGATCACCGCCGTGACGGCGAAGAAGCAGCTCTGCCAGATCACGCCGCGGAAGGTGTCGTTCTCCAGCAGGATGGCGAAGTTCTCCAGCCCGATGAAGGCCGTCATCCGCCGGTTGAGGGTGGAGAGATACATCGCGTAGGCGGCGGGCCAGGCGACCAGCCCGCCGATCACCGCCAGCAGCGGCAGGGTCAGCAGGAAGGCGACGGTGGATTTCCGCCGCGCCATCCGCTGCATGGTGCCGCCGCGCGCGGCACGCGGCGCCGCCGATGCCCCGCCATCCATGCGCGCCTCAGCCGCGCCGCATGTTGTTGATCTCGCGCTCCAGCCAGGCCAGCGCCTGCTCGACCGTCTCGCCGCCCTGGGCGACGCGGGCGATCACCTTGGTGTTCAGCGCCTGGATGTACATCTGGCTCGCCAGCTCAGGCGGGGCGGGCGCGAAGGCGATGGAGGGCGTCGCCTGGTGGTGCGGCTTCAGCGGGTAGTTGTAGATGGCGCCCACCGGCGGGCCTTCCGTCGCCCAGACGCGGAAGTCGCTCATCGTCGCGAAGGGCGGGATGTCGTAGCCGTTGGAGGTGTTGGTGGTGATCTCCGCGCTCTCGCGCTCGCCCAGGAACTCCAGCAGCTGCTTGGCCGCCGTCTTCTGCCGCCCGAAGGCCCAGATGGCGCTGTTCCACGGCAGGTAGGCCAGGAAACGCCCGCGCGGGCCGGCCGGCATCGGGATGGTCCAGCAGCGCTCCGCCACCTGCGGCGCGTCGCGCTTGGCCACCGCCCAGGCGGAGGGCGGGTTGAACACCAGCGCCGAGCGGCCGGAGATCAGCGCGCGGTTGTTGGAGGCGTCGTCCCAGGCCCAGACGTCGTTGGGCAGGAAGCGCGCCAGCCGCACCGCGTAGTCCATCACCTGCCGCAGCTCGGCGTTGCCGCGGATGGTGGGGTTGCCGCGCTCATCGGTGACGCGCGCGCCGTAGCTGGCGAACAGCGCGCCCACCCAGTCCACCGCGTCGGTGAACTGGCCCATCGGCAGGCCGAAGGGCACGCCGGCGCGGTGGCACGCCTCGGCGGCGCGCAGGAAGGTGTCCCAGGTCCAGGTGTCGGCGCCGGGGCCGCGGCGGTCCTCCGCCGGCCACATGGCGCGCACGTCCAGGCCCGCATGCTGCTGCAGCAGGTCGAACCGGCACAGCGCCGGCTTGTTCTGCGTGCCGCTGGTTGCCGGCACCGCGCGCCAGGAGCCGCGCTGCTTCGCCAGGAACTCCGCCACCTGGTTGGGCGGGCCGTACTTGGCCGACAGCCGGCCCATCACGTCGTCCACCGGCTCCAGCTGGTCGGCATAGGAGCCGACATCCCAGGGCGCCAGCGAGATGATGTCGTGGCCCGAGCGGCTTTGCGCCTGCGCGGCGGCGGTGAGCTGGAGCTGGTTGCCGGTGGTGTTGATGAAGTCCAGCGCCACGTTCACGCGGTTGCGCTCGCCCCACTGGCCGCAGAGCTGGCGCAGCGCGCCGTTGCCGGTGGGCACCCAGTGGTCCCAGAAGGCGCAGCGCAGCGTGGGCATGGCCTGCCCGAACACGGCGGGCGCCTGCAAGGCGGTGATCGCCGCACCGCCGGCGAGCACGCCGCGGCGCGACAGGGTCGCGTCTGCCATCCTGGAATCCTCCTGCATCGCGGTCTGCCGCCGCTGGCATGGAGCCTACGCTGCGCGGCGCGCGCGGCGCAAGCGCCTTGCCGGCGTGGATGCGCCGCAGCAGGATGAAGACATGGACATGCACCGTTTCGACGCGCTGGTGATCGGCGCGGGGATGGCCGGCGCCACCGCCGCCGCCCACCTGGCCTCCACCCATCGGGTCGCCATCCTGGAAGCCGAGGAATCCGCCGGCTACCACACCACCGGGCGCTCGGCCGCCATCTGGATCCTCAACTACGGCAACACGGACACGCGCATCCTCACCGGCGCCTCCCGCGCCTTCTTCGAATCGCCGCCCGAGGGCTTCGGCACCCTGGCCCAGCCGCGCGCCATCCTCTCCCTGGCGCCCGAGGACCAGCTGGACGCCATGGCGCAGATGCAGCGCATCGGCATGGGGCTGACGGAGATCAGCGTGGGGGAGGCGCGCGAACTGGTGCCCGCCATCCGCGCCGACTACGCCAAGGCCGCGCTGATCGAGCGCGACGCCTTCGACATGGACGTGGCCGCGCTGCACCAGGGCTTCCTGCGGCAGGCCCGGCAGAATGGCGAGCTGGCGCTGCGCCGCCGCGCCGGCCGCGTGTGGCGCGAGGGCGGCGAATGGTGTGCCGAGACGACAGGCGGCGACGTGTTCCGCGCGCCGCTCATCGTCAACGCCGCCGGCGCCTGGGGCGACGAGGTGGCGCGCAACGCCGGCGTCCGCCCGCTGGGCCTGCAACCCAAGCGCCGCACCGCCTGCATCATTGACCCCGCGCCCTTCAGCGCCACCGACTGGCCGCTGGTGGGGGACGTGGCGCATAGCTGGTACGCCCGGCCCGAGGCGCGTTCCAAGCTGATGGTCAGCCCGGCCGACGAGACGGACAGCGAGGCCACCGACGCCCAGCCCGATGAATACGACGTGGCGATCGGCGTGGACCGCATGCAGCAGGGGCTGGAGATCGAGGTGCGGCGCATCGAGCACAAATGGGCGGGGCTGCGCACCTTCGCGCCCGACCGCAGCCTGTGCATCGGCGAGGGGAGCGAGGCGGGCTTCTTCTGGATGTGCGGCCAGGGCGGCTACGGCATCCAGACCGCGCCGGCCGCGGGCCGGCTGCTGGCGGCACTCGCGCGCGGGCAGGCGCCGGAGGCCGACATCGCCGCCGCCGTGCCGCTGGTGGACCCGGCGCGCTTCGCATGACGCCCGCCTTCGCCGATGTGCGGGCGGCGGCGGACCGGCTGGAGGGCCGCATCCGCCGCACGCCCCTGCTGCGCCACCGCGCGCTGGACGAGGCCGCGGGCTGCGCCGTGTGGGTGAAGCCCGAGACGTTGCAGGTGACGGGCTCCTTCAAGCTGCGCGGCGCCACCAATGCGCTGCTGGCGCTGCGGCCGGACTCCGTGGTCACGCATTCCTCCGGCAACCATGGCCAGGCGGTGGCCTGCGCCGCCGCCGCGCTGGGCATCCCCGCCCTGGTGGCGATGCCGGCCGATGCGCCCGCCGTGAAGGTGGCCGCGACGCGCGCCTGGGGCGCGGAGATCCACCCCTTCGACCGCCACGGCGTGGACCGCGACGCGCTGGCGGCGGAACTGGCGCGCGGGCGCGGGGCGCTGGTGGTGCCGCCCTTCGACATGGCGGAGGTGATCGCCGGCCAGGGCACCGCGGTGCTGGAAGCGCTGGAGGAGATGGACGCCCCGGAGCACATCCTGGTGTGCACCGGCGGCGGCGGGCTGCTGGCGGGCTCGGCGCTGGCGGCCGAAGCGATGGCGCCGGGGGCACGCCTGTGGGCGGTGGAGCCGGAGGGCTGGGACGACTATGGCCGCTCGCTGCGCGCCGGCAGGCGCCTGGCCAATGACGGCGCGGGCGACGGCCTGTGCGACGCCCTGCTGTCGAGGATGCCCGGGGAGATCACCTTCGCGGTCAACGCGCCGCGCGTGGCCGGCGGCGTGGCGGTGACGCGCGCGGAGGTCCTCGCCGCCATGCGCTTCGCCTTCACCCACCTGAAGCTGGTGGTGGAGCCGGGCGGCGCGGTGGCGCTGGCGGCGCTGCTGGCCGGCAGGGTGCCGGTGGCGGGCGGGCGGGCGCTGGTGCTGCTCTCGGGCGGCAATGTGGACCCTGCCACCTTCGCGGCAGCCCTTTCCGCGGGATAGGCGTTGCGGGGTGCATGCGCACCCTCTGGACCCATGGCTTCATCCTGCATGCGGCGCTGGCCGGGCTGCTGGCCTTCCTGGCTGCCTGGATGCTGCTGCGCGCGGTGGATGCGGTGATGATCGGCTGGTGCGCGCATGTGCTCGCGCATGGCTGGATGCTGTGGCGGCACCTGTGGTGCGCCCCGCCCGAGGCGATGCGCGCGCGCGCCGCCACGCTGGCGGAAGGCCGGCGCACCGTGCTGGTGGCCGCGCTGGCTGCCGCCGCCATCGCCGCCGCCGTGCTGGTGGGCGAGCTGGTGCTGGACCAGGACGCGGCGCCGTGGGAGCGCGCGCTGGCCGTGGTGTCCATCCTGCTGGCCTGGTGCCACGTGCAGGCGCTCTTCGCGCAGGACTACGCCCATGAATACTGGCACCGCGAGCAGGGGCTGGGCTTCACCGGCGGCGACGGCACGCCGGAATTCAGCGATTTCCTCTACGTCGCCGTCACGGTGGGCACCTCGGCGCAGATCAGCGACACGGAGACGACGACGCCGGCGATGCGCCGGCTGGTGACGCTGCATTCGCTGGTGGCCTTCGCCTTCAACGCGGTGATCCTGGCGGCCGGGGTGAACGTGCTGGCCGGGCTGGCGGGGAGATGACAGCCTGGGGCGCATGATCCTGCACCATGTGCGCCCCCTGGGCGGGCCGCCTTCCGACATCGCCATCGCCGATGGGCGCATCGCCGCCATCGCGCCCAGCGCGGCGCGCGGCCCCGCCCTGCTGGCGCTGCCCGGTCTGGTGGAGGGCCATTGCCACCTGGACAAGGCGCTGTGGGGCCGGCCCTGGTGGCGCAACGCCATCGGCCCGCAGCGCGAGGACCGCATCCGCAACGAGCAGGCGATGCGCGGCGCGCTGGGCATGGACCCCTTCCGCGAGGGGCTGGCGCTGTGCGAGGCCCATCTGAGGAACGGCACCACCCGCCTGCGCAGCCACGTGGACGTGGATGGCGAAAGCCGGCTGCGCCACGTCGAGGCGCTGCTGCGCCTGCGCGCGCACCTGGCCGGGCGGCTGGAGATCCAGCTCGTCGCCTTTCCGCAGGACGGCATCCTGCGCACGCCCGGCGCGGCGGAATGGCTGGAGGAGGCGCTGCGCCTGGGCTGCGACGCGGTGGGCGGCATGGACCCCTCGGTGGTGGACCGCGACCCGGTGCGCCACCTGGACGCCGTCTTCGCCCTGGCCGGGCGGCATGCGAAGCCCGTGGACATCCACCTGCACGAACCCGGGGAGCTGGGCGCCTTCGCCATGGAGCTGATCGCGGAGCGCACGCGCGCGCTGGGCATGGGCGGGCGCGTGGTCGTCAGCCACGGCTTCGCGCTGGGGGACGTGGCGCCCGCGCGTGGCGATGCGCTGATGGCGCTGCTGGCGGAGGCCGGGGTGGCGCTGTGCTCCACCGCCGCGCCCTCGCGCCCCGTGCCGTCCTTGCGGCGGGCGCGGGCGCTGGGCGTCACGCTCTTCGCCGGCAACGACAACATCCGCGACATGTGGCAGCCCTATGGCGCGCCGGACATGCTGGAACGCGCCGCCTTCATGGGCCTGAAGCACGAGCTGCGGCAGGACGGGGAGGTGGAATGGGCGCTGGAGACGGTGACGACCCAGGCCGCGCAGGGCTGCGGCTTCGCGGAATACGGCCTGCATGTGGGCGCCCGCGCCGACATCCTGCTGCTGGATGCCGAGACGCTGGCCGAGGCGGTGGCCGAGCGGCCGAAGCCGCTGCGCGTCATCAGCCATGGCGCCGAAATGCCCTTGCATGGCTGACACGCCGCGTGGGCCGTGGGAGAGGCGCCGGTCCTGTCCGGGCGCGCCGCTCCGCCACGGCAAAGCCGCGGCTGCGCATCGAGGGACTGCCCTCCCCACATGGCGCGCCATGCGCCTTGCGGTCGCGCCGGGGCTTCGCCCTGGCGCGGAGCAGGCCGCGCAGGACCATGGCGGCCCGGCACGCGCGCAGCCGCGTGGCCGCGTGCAGGACGGCGCGCACGCCATGGCAAAGGGCGCACCTGCCACCGGGGCCCCCGCCGAGGTTTTGCCGCGCCGCGCAGCGCC
>JBEQBS010000053.1:0-13550 GCA_041639675.1 Rubritepida sp.
TCCGGGGAACCCTGCTTGGCTGCGGAGCCATGACCTCCCTGCCGCGATCGGTCTCCCGGACGGACCACCGGCTGGGTGTCAGCCCAGCCGGTGGCACAGCCACCATACAGATCATCCAAGACACAAGCCGCTTCGCCCCAAAGCACCGTCTCGGGGTCCGCGCCGAAATGGTCCTCGCTGGCCTGGGTGAGTTCCGCGAGGATGGCGTCGAGTTCAGCCTTCTTCGCCAGGAAGGCGGCCAGGCTGTTTTCCTGGTTGCGGGCGGCTCGGGCTTCGCGGTCGGTCATGGTCGTCTCCATCGTGGTGCAGGGCGAGGTGCTCTGCGTGTGACGGACCATTCGCGCTGTGCTGCGCACGAGCCAAGCAAGATGGAGCGACGCGAGATTGCTATGTTTCGGCGATCTGGATCACATCATGATCGACGACGCCACGCGCCGCAGCGACATCGGCGAAGATGCGGTCGTCGCCCTCCAGCACCGCGGCTTCGTCGGTCGTCTCCTGCCAGCGCCGCACAATCACATCGGCATAGGCGGGATCGATCTCCAGCAGCACGGCGCGCCGCCCCGTGCGCTCCGCCGCGATCATCGTCGTGCCCGACCCGCCGAAGCAATCCAGCACGGTGTCGCGCGGCTTGCTGCTGTTGCGGATCGCGCGCTCAACCAGCGCCACCGGCTTCATCGTCGGATGCAGGTCATTGCGCGCCGGCTTGTCGAAGTGCCAGACATTCCCCTGGTCGCGGGCGCCGCACCAATAGTGCTGTGCGCCGACCTTCCAGCCGTAGAGCATCGCCTCGAACTGCTGGTGGTAATCGGCACGGCCAAGCGCGAAGGTGTTCTTCGCCCAGATGATGGTGCTGGACCATTTCCCACCTGCCTCCTGCCAGACGCGATGCAGCGTCGGCCATTCGGAGGAGGACATGCAGACGTAGCAGGCGCCCTTGGTCACCGAGAGCAGATTGGCCAGCGCCGGCCGCAGGAACTCGGGAAAGCTGCCGCCGAGCGCGTCATTGGCGATGGTCATCTTGGCCGCGGTGCCGCCCTCGTAGGCCACGTTATAGGGCGGATCGACGAAGCCCATGTCGGCCAGGTGCCCGGCACCGAGGGCGCGATGCACGTCGGCCAGCTTCGTCGCATCGCCGCAGAGCAGCCGGTGTTCCCCACAGCGCCAGAGATCGCCCGTGCGGGTGACCTGACGCAGCCCGACCTTGTCGCCGCGGTTCGGTGTGGCGGTGACGCCATAGATCCGGCAGTCCGGATTCCGCTGCAGCGCCCGATCGATGATGCGGCGGTAGCTGTCGGCGACGGCGTGATGCGCTTCGTCGATCACCAGCAGATCCAGCGCCGGCATCGCTTCCAGGTTTGCCTGGCGGGTCAGCGTCGGGACCATGGCGAAGGTGACCTGGCCGCCCCAGGATTTCTGGCCGGCATCCACCACGGAGGTGGTGATGCCGGGATTCACGCGGCGGAACTTGGCCAGGTTCTGGGCAGTTAGCTCGTCACGGTGCGCCAGGACGGCCGCCTTGGCGGCGCCGCCCTCGATGTGCTCGCCCACAGGCGCTGCAGCGCCGTGCGCTCCGGCTCGGGCACCAGAGCGTGTCGTCGCCGCTGGCAACCAGCCTACACGCAGGCGCGGTCGCCGTGTCGAAGACGTCGAAACGCTTTGTGGCCACGAAGATCTGAAGGTTTGGTATTTCCTGGCAGAGCGAGCCAAGGCGTCCCGCCAGCGCTGCAAGGTCCTGGTCTGCCGTCTCCTGGGCACCTGGGGTGTCGATGAACAGCAGACCGGGATGGCTGCCGATGCCCCGGCGATGGCCAACCTTCATCAGGGCGACGATGAGAGCGATCTTGATACGCAGCTGCTCGCCGATCGAGGCGTCCCCGAACGCGATCCTGTCCCTGCCTTGGTATCCCTTGTGCAGGAAGAGATGAGGAACCGTGTTCAGCTCCACTTTGGCGAGGTTCATCACACCGAAGTCCCGTAGCAACGCGCAGATCTCGGACTGCACCTCGTCCATGATCTCTTCCTGCTCGGCCCTCAGCCGCTGCCGAAAGACCTTGTCGCACGCCTTTGCGATCGCGGCCTCGTCCGTCTCGGGACGCGTTTCGGCGGACTTGGCGTCCGCCTCGGCGTCCACGAGCATGGCCTCGAGCACGGCGCGCCGGGCCAGGTCGGCCTCGCTCGAGCTTGCCGCCGCCTGGCGCGCCGTATCCGCCGCGAGCTTCCTCTCCTGCTCGGCCAATCGCTCCTCTGTGGCTTCGACCGCAGCTAGTGCCTGCGCTTCGGCTTCCCTCGCGCTGGCGTAGACTTGAGCGCTGGCGCGTTCGTTCGCCTCGAGTTGCGCCTTGGCCTCGGCCTTCCCCGCATCGTCTTCCTCCGGCGTCACCTCGCCGCACACCAAGCAGGAGTGGTCGGCCGTCTCGCGCTCCCTGCGCTCGGCTCCGAAGGTCTGGTCGCACCGAGGGCAGCACTTCGGATCGAGGGCGCGGAAGATCCACGACGCCGCCCGGTCCTCCAGGAAATGCCGCAGCGCCAGCCGGTCCGAGTTCAACTCGGCTTTGGCGGCGGACGCGGTGTCTTGGGCCTCCGCCAGCGTACGCCGCAGGTGGGGCAGGCGCGCGTACAGAGCCGCCACCTCACCAGAGGCCACACGCATGGCGGTGAGCAGCTCTGTTGCTGATTGCCCGGCAGTCGTCTTCGCGCCCAGTGCCTCCAATTGCACCTTGATCCGGTCGGCCCGTTCCTTCGCGTGCTCCGCCACGGCGTGCGACGCCTTGTCTTCCTGGTCGGCGTCCATCTTCAAGCCGGCCGTGACATAGGTGAGCTGGCCGACGGGGACCGCGTGGGGGAATCCGGCGAACATGTTCATCATGCGGTTGACCAGGGGCGCCGCGTCACCGATGAGCGCGGAGTAGTTGGTGCCGATATGGAAGGCACCGAACAAGGCGGGCCAACCAGAATCGGGCGCAGACCCCGGCGCTGCTGAAAGGGCTGATCTTTGGGGTAGATGGTCGGGCGCTATCGCCGACCCATGCGCGGAAGAACGGCCGGCTCTACCGCTACTACGTGGCTCAGCGTGTCCTGAAGGGAGATGCGGCCGGCGACGACAGCATCGTGCGCCGAGTGTCCGCGGCGGAGATCGAGGCCGCGGTAGTCGGTCAGGTCCGCGCCCTACTGCGGCAGCCGGAGATCGTCGTCGGGACATGGCGGGCGGCCCGTAGGGAGGCGCCGGACCTGACCGAGGGCGAGACCCAGGACGCGCTGCACCGGCTCGACCCGCTCTGGGAGCAGTTGTTCCCGGCGGAGCAGGCGCGAATTGTGCGGTCGCTGGTGGAGAGGGTGGTGGTCGGCCCAGCTGGTGCTGACATTCGGCTCCGGCTGGATGGACTGGGCGGCCTCGTCCGCGACCTCACCGCCATCGCGCCCAGCGCGCTGGCGGCGGCGGCATGAGCACCGCGACCAACATCACGGTCCGGGTGCCACTGGCGATTCGTCACCGGCCGGGACGCAAGACCATTGTCATGCCAGCGAAGGCGGAGCCGGCCGCGGTTGCCACAAGGGCCGATCCGGCGCTGGTGAAGGCGCTGGCTCGCGCGCACCGATACCAACGCCAACTCGACCAAGGTCGCCATGGATCGTTGACCGAACTGGCGGCGGCCGAGAAGGTCGACCGGTCCTTCCTTGGGAAGCTGCTCAGCCTGACTCTCCTGGCGCCGGATCTGGTCGAGGCGATCCTGGACGGCCGCTGTGAGGCCGGCCTGACGACGCTACTCCGGCCTCTACCGGCATTCTGGCCGGACCAGAGCAGAGCGTTGGCCTCCGAGAGCAAGCCGGCTTCGTCTCAGCCGAAGAATTCCGAAGGGTAATGCGGCGAGTCGTCTGAAGGACTCGTCCGCGGCCATATGGCGAGCCGATATGCGACGAGGCTCGAGGGCAACAGAGCCGGGAGTTCCGTCCCGGTTTTCATCGCCGGGCGAAGCTGGGCACAACTATGAGCGCCGGCGTCTTGGGGAATGTTGTGCAGAATCAGTCAGCTATTAGCTCGGGAACTAATCGCGCAAGTCCCAAGGTGCCGAGATAATTGGCCCGACAGAGAGAGAAACCGGGCTGCTCGGTTCGGGTCACTTCCCGACCCACATGCAGAACGGCCCGCCAAACGTGGCCCTGGCCGCGACTGACACCAGACGGGAGAATGGTGTTGGAAGACCGATTGGAGCAGCGGTGGGAACCGGAATCCAACCTTCTCTGGTGTTCGTGAGACGCGTCTCGCCGGCTGGGTCACCGCGTCCCGTGTGTTGGATCCTCGCAGTGCCCGTGCCCGAAATCGGCCAACGTCTCGATGATCCGACACTCACCGACGACGCCGCCCTCGCAACTCGTGGCCATACGCTGAAGCTCCGCACGCAGCGCCGTGAGACGCCGTAGCCGCGCGTCGATCTCGCCAATCTGCGCGGTGGCCAGCGCATGCGCCTGTCCGCAGTCTGCATCCGGCCTGTCCGCGAGGTCGAGTAAAGCGCGGATTGCCTCGCTCTCGAAGCCCAGTTCCCGGGCGTGGCGAATGAACCCGAGGCGCCGCAGGTGCGCAGCGCCGTAAGCTCGATGGCCGCCCTCGGTCCGACCTGGTGGGGGCAGCCACCCCTCCTGTTCGTACCACCGGATCGTGGTCGGCTTGACCCCCGTGGCACGCGCGAGATCGCCGATCGAGAATGTCGCGCTCACGTCCGGTCGCCCTCCTGCCTCGCGAGGAAGCGCGCGAAGGCGGCCAGGGCCTTGTCGCTGGCATGGTGCTCAAGCCCCTCGGCGTCGGCCTCCGCCGTCTCCGGGTCGAGCCCCACCGCCAGGAGGAACCGGACGACCAGTTCGTGTCGCGCCCGGGCCGCGGATGCCACCGCCTGGCCGGCGGGCGTCAGGAACAAGCCGCGATAAGGCTTGGTCTCCACCAGACCGTCGCGCTGTAGCCGCGCAACCGTCGCAGCGACCGTCGCCTGCGCAACTCCCATGCGTCGGGCAATGTCCACGGCCCGCGCCTCGCCCTCCTCCTGAAGGAGGTCGGCGATCAGCTCGACGTAATCCTCTGCGATGGCTGAGCGGTCGGCTTCGCGCTGCTGCGCGAAGCGCGCTGCGTGGTCTTCCGGGGGAGGGAGCGAGCGTGGCGAGGCGCGAGGCATTCCCGACGATAGCGCCTCCGCTTGACATCAACCATAGCCCGATCACTATGATTTAGCCGACACTAAGTTTTGGAGGACGAGCGTGAACCCGCCATCCGAGGTTGCCGCGCCACCCGCACCGGCGAGCCTGCCGAGCCTGCCGGAGGTCCACCGCTCGGTTGCGGTGCCCAATGCGGGCGGGTTTCTCCGCAAGCTCTTTGCCTTCATGGGCCCGGGTTATCTGGTCGCGGTCGGCTACATGGACCCGGGGAACTGGGCGACCTCGCTCGCGGGTGGTTCGGCCTTCGGATATACGCTGCTCGCGGTCGCGCTCACCTCCTCGTTGATGGCGATCCTGCTGCAGGCGCTGTGCGTGCGCATCGGCGTCTCCACCGGACGCGACCTGGCCCAGTTGTGCCGGGAGCGGTTCCCCAAGGTCGTCGCCTATCCGCTGTGGCTGTTCGCCGAGATCGCCATCTGCGCCACCGACCTGGCCGAGCTGATCGGCACCGCCATCGCGCTCGAGCTGCTGTTCGGCATCCCGCTGCTGTATGGCGTGTTCCTGACCGCCTTCGACGCCTTCCTGATCCTGTGGCTGCAGAACAAGGGCGTGCGCTGGCTCGAGGCGTTGATCTTCGGCTTCATCGTGCTGATCGTCGGCTGCTTCGGCATCCAGATCGTGCTGTCCGACCCGGATTGGGCCGCCGTGCTGAACGGCTACATCCCGGCGCAGTCGATCGTGACCAACCAGACGCAGCTCTACATCGCCATGGGCATCCTGGGTGCCACCGTGATGCCGCACAACCTGTACCTGCATACCGCCGTGGTACAGTCGCGGTCCTGGAACCTCGATGAGGCGGGAAAGAAGGAGGCGATCAAGTTCGCCACCATCGACAGCTCGCTGGCGCTGACGCTCGCGCTGCTGATCAATTCCGCCATCCTGATCACCGCCGCCGCCACGTTCCACGCCAGCGGCAATACCGAGGTCGCCGAGATCGGCGAGGCCTACCAGCTGCTGACGCCGCTGCTGGGCGCGGGCATCGCCGCGACCGCCTTCGGCGTGGCGCTCCTGCTCTGCGGACTGAACGCCACGGTCACCGCGACCCTGGCCGGACAGGTGGTGATGGAAGGCTTCCTGCGCTTCCGCCTACCGCCGGTGCTGCGGCGGCTGGTGACGCGGCTGATCGCGATCATCCCGGCGGTGATCGTCACCTGGATGTATGGCGCGTCCGGTACGGCGCAGCTGCTGATCCTCAGCCAGGTGATCCTGTCAATCCAACTGCCATTCGCCGTGATCCCGCTGATGCTGTTCGCGCAGGACCGCAAGCGGATGGGCGTCTTCACCGCGCCGGCCTGGCAGCTCGCGCTGGGCTGGGCGACCGCGGCGGTGATCGTCGGGCTGAACATGAAGCTGCTGTTCGACGCCGCCCTTGGAGACTGACGTCAACGCCTTCAGGGTGCATATTCGCCTGAACGGAGAACATCCATGGCATCACGCCGGTCCCTGCTCGCAGCCACCTCGCTTCTGGTCCTGTCCATTCCAGCTTTCGCCCAGCCGGCAGCGCGCGTCAGCGTCTGGCGCGACCCGAACTGCGGCTGCTGCACCGGCTGGGTCGCGCATCTGCGCGCCGAGGGCTTCACTGTGGTGGACCAGGTGGTGCCCTCGGTCGCCCCGGTACGGCGCCGCCTCGGGACGCCGGCCGACCTGCTGTCCTGCCATGCCGGCGAGGTCGAGGGCTTCGCGCTCGAAGGCCATGTGCCCGCCACCGCAATCCGCCGCCTGCTGGCCGAACGCCCTGCCGGGATCCGAGGCCTGGCCGTGCCGGCGATGCCGGTCGGCTCGCCCGGGATGGAAGTGCCCGGCGCGCCGGTCGACAGCTACGACGTGATCGCCTTCGGTAGCGGTCCACACCGCTCGTTCATGCGGTTCAACGGGTCGCATCCCGCCTGAGGCGACCGGAAAAGGGTCCGGCTCGCCCTTCGGCGGCGTCCCGGCGCTGCCGTCAGGCGCCAGTCGCCGGCGTAAACAGGATGCCGTGTGGCGACCGCCCGACGCGCGACACCCGGGCTACGCCGCTGCGCGGATCAATGGCGGCGACGCGGCCCGTCCATCGCAGCGTCGCCCAGATCGTGCCGTCCGCGTCGAAGGTCAGGCAATCCGGCCCGCCGCCGATCTCATGGACGCGCTTGATCTCCAGCGTCTGCGGGTCGAGCGCGGTGATCCGGCTGTCGACGCGCGACGTGACGTAGACCAGCCCGTCCTGCGGCCCCTCGAACAGCGCGTGGGCGCCGCGCCCGACGGTGACCTGCCGGTCCGCGCGCCGCGCCACCGGATCGATCACCGACACGTAGTCGCCGCCCATGACGCCCACCAGGATGCGCCCGCGATGCCACAGGATGCCGGCGGGGTCGCGCCCGACCTCCGCGCGCCAGGCCTCGGTGCGGGTGTCGAGGTCGATGGCGATGGCCGCCGCCTCGCCCTGCAGGGTCACGAAGGCGAAGCGCGAATCCGGCGAGAAGGTGACGTGGCTCGGCTTGCGCCCGGCCTGCAGGCGGCCCTCGAGCGCCAGGGACGTGCCGTCCCAGCGGTAGATGTCCACCTGGTTGCGCCGCAGGCTGGTGACGACCAGCCGCCTGCCGTCCGGCGTGAAGCCGAGGTTGTAGGGATTGCTGATCGGCTCCCGCCGACGCACCTCGCCGCTGCGCGGGTCGAGCAGGAACATCTCGTTGGCGCCGGAATCGCCGACCAGGATTAGGTCCCGCGCGGGGGTCAGCACCAGGTGGTGCGGTTCGCGCAGCACCGGCACGCGGCGCAGGTCGCTGCTGCTGGCGGGGTCCAGCACCTGCACATTGGCGTCGAGGGAATTGAGCACGAAGAGCGAGCCGGCGGGCGCCGACGCAGGTGCCTCGGCCACTGGTTGTGCGCCGGCGGCGCGTCCGGCGGCGATGAACGGCGCAGCCAGCGCGGCGCGCACCACGAGCCGGCGACCGACGCGCAGATCCGGGGAACTGATCGACGGCATGGCAAGGCTCCTGGCGCGGGGGGTACCGATCTATCCCAAACATCGCTGTCCGCGCGCAAGCGGGGATAACGTCGCATCCGACATCGCCAGCGCGCCTGCGTCAGCGCGGGACGAAAATGGCACTGGCGGACGAATCGCCCCTTGAACCTCTAGCCGCTGGAGGTCTCATACGGTCGCCCATGACGGTCAGGACAGATGCCATGGGTGAGACCAGGAAGCTGACATGGCGAGTGGAAGGCATGGACTGCGCCTCATGCGTCGCCAAGGTGACCAGGGCCGTCGAACGCCTGCCCGGTGTCTCGGAGGTCCAGGTGAACCTGATGGCCGAGCGGCTGACGGTCGCGCTCGCGCCGGACGCCACGCCGGCCGAGGGTGTGGCTCGCCAGGTCGAGATCCTGGGCTACAGGGTCGTGCCGATGGCGCCCGTCGCCACGCCCGCCCCGGCCCATGTCCATGGTGCCGACTGCGGCCATCACCACGCCCATGGCGCTGACGATCACGGCCATGACGGCAAGCACGACCACGCAGGCCACGCGCATGGTGCCGAGCCAGGACCTGCCGCCGGCCCGGCGGCGCATGGCCACGACCACGACGACCCTGCCGATGCCGGCAAGCCCTGGTGGCGCAGCGGCAAGGCGATCCTCGTCTGGCTGCTGGGTGGCCTGGTGGTCGGTGCCTACGCGCTGTCCATCGTCTTGCCGGAGCGGCTGACCTACCCGCTGTTCCTCGCCGCCACCGCCGTCGCGCTGGTGCCCTTCGGCCGGCGCGCCTTCGCCCTGGCCCGCGCCGGCACTCCGTTCAGCATCGAGACGCTGATGGTCACCGCCGCGATCGGCGCCGCCATCATCGGCGCCGCCGAGGAGGCCGCCGTCGTCGTGCTGCTCTTCGCGGTCGGCGAATTGCTGGAGAACGTCGCCGCCGGGCGCGCCCGCGCCGGAATCCGCGCGCTGGCCGACCTCATGCCGCGCACCGCGCTGCGGCTGCGGCCCGACGGCACGACCGAACAACTGCCGGCCGACCGGCTCGCGGTCGGCGACCTGGTGCTGATCCGCCCCGGCGACCGCGTGCCCTGCGATGGCCTGATCGAGGAAGGCTCCTCCGCCCTCGACGAAAGCCCGGTCACCGGGGAGAGCGTGCCCGTCTCGCGCGAGCCCGGGGAGGCCGTGGTTGCCGGCAGCATCAACGCCGAGGGCGCCATCCGCGTGCGCGTCACGCGGGCCGCATCCGACAACACCATCGCGCGCATCATCCGCATGGTGGAGGACGCCACCGCCTCCCGCGCGCCGACGCAGCGCTTCATCGAGCGCTTCTCGGCCTGGTGGACGCCGGGCGCGATGATCGTGGCCCTTCTGGTCATCCTGCTGCCGCCCTTCCTGTTCGGCTGGGACTGGAGCACCAGCATCTATCGCGGCCTCGCGGTGCTGCTGATCGCCTGCCCCTGCGCGCTGGTGATCTCGGTGCCGGCGGCGATGGCCTCGGGGCTGTCGGCCGGCGCGCGGCGCGGCCTGCTGATCAAGGGCGGCGCGGCGCTGGAGGCGATCGGCAGCGCGACGACCGTCGCCTTCGACAAGACCGGCACGCTGACCGAAGGCCGCCCGCGCGTCACCGACGTGCTGCCGGCCGAGGGGCGCAGCGCCGATGAGGTCCTCGCGCTCGCCGCCGCGGTCGAACAGGGCTCCTCCCACCCGCTCGCCAAGGCGATCCTGGCGGAAGCGGCGGCGCGCGGCGTCGCGGTGCCGGCGGCCGAGGCGCAGTCGGCCATCCCTGGCCGCGCCGTGGCCGGCACGGTCGGCGGCGTGGCGGTCAGCATCGGCAGCCCGCGGCACGCGCGCGAGTCCGATGCCGCGCTCGGTCCGCTGGAAGCCGCGCTGGAGCGGCTGCAGGGCGAGGGTAAGACGGTGTCGGTGGTGCTGGCCGGCGGCGTCGTGGCCGCGCTGGTCGCGCTGCGCGACGAACCCCGCGCGGATGCCGCGTCCGGCATCGCGGCGATCACCGCGCTTGGCGTGCGCCCGGTGATGCTGACCGGCGACAACCGCCGCACCGGCGAGGCGATCGCCATCTCGCTCGGCCTCGACGCCAAGGCGGAACTGCTGCCCGACGACAAGCTGCGCGAGATCGGCAAGCTGCGCGAGCGCGGCACGGTAGTGATGGTCGGCGACGGCATCAACGACGCGCCGGCGCTGGCGGCGGCCAATGTCGGCGTGGCGATGGGCGGCGGCACCGATGTCGCGCTGGAAACCGCCGACGCCGCCGTGCTGAAGGACCGCGTGACCGGGGTGGCGGAGCTCGTCTCCCTGTCGCGCGCGACCATGGCGAACGTGAAGCAGAATGTCGCCGTCGCGATCGGGCTGAAGGCGGTGTTCCTGGTCACGACGATGCTCGGCATCACCGGCCTGTGGCCGGCGATCATGGCGGATACCGGCGCGACCGTGCTGGTGACGCTGAATGCGCTCAGGCTGCTGCGCTGGACGCCTGCGGGTTCCAGGGATGCTGCCTGATGTGCTTGATGGCGGAAACCAGCGCGCCGCGGAACAGCGGACGGGCGACCGCATGACGCCCGACAACATCATCGGGCGGCGCTGGCTGATGCCCGCCGTTCTCCTTGCGTGGCGCCTGATCGTGGCCGGTCCGGCCGCGGCCCAGGATGTTCAGGCGGGCAGCCTGCTTCTGACCGGAGCCTGGGCGAAGGCCGCGGATAACGACCAGCGCCTGTCCTTCGGCTTCGTGACGATCCGCAACCGCGGCCATGAAGCGGAGAGGCTGCTCGGCGCCACGTCGGCCGGCGCGGCCGCTGTCGAACTGCGCGAACCAGACGCGTCCGCAGCCGGCGGCGCGCGCGCCGCCACCGAGGGCTTCGTGATCCCTGCTGGCGACGTCGTCGCCCTGGAGCCCGGCGGGCGGCACCTTCTCCTGCGCGACCTGCAGGTACCGCTCGCGCTCGGCGATGAGATCCGCGTCACGCTGCGCTTCGAACGCGCAGGCGCAGTGGTCGTGTCGCTTCGGGCGCATTGGCACTGACGATGAATACGCCGGCCGCGAACGACAGTGCCGAGCTGCACCGCGCCTTGGCGCGGCGTCGTTCACGGTCGCGGGCCTTGCTGGCTGTCCTGCTTGGCCTCGCGGCCCTGTTCTACGCCGTCTCGATGGCGCGCGTCCCCCGGGAAGATCGGCTGGCGCCTGTGCCCGCGCGGCAGGCCGCGCCGTGACAGGCTGCGGGCCGTCACGGGCGTCCGGCACGCCTCCTGCCGCGTTCGGCTCGGCAATGCGCGGCACTTCTGCGCTTGCCCGAGTGAAGCCCGCGCCACTGCCGATCCGTGGCATCGCGCAGCGCCTGGCCTGGGGTGGCGCGTCCCTCGGCCTGGGTGCGCTCAGCGCGTTCGCGCTGGCGCCGCTGCTTGTCGTGCCGGCGGGCGTGGCGGCCTTCGGCGGCCTGTGGTTCCTGCTGGAGCGGACGGCATCGCTGCGCGGTGCCTTCGCGCTCGGCTGGCTGTTCGGCCTGGGATCGTTCCTGGTCGGCCTGTCCTGGATCACCGAGGCCTTCAGCGTGGATGCGGCCCGCTTCGGCGCGCTGGCGCTGCCGGCGCTCGCCGCGCTCAGCGCCGGGCTGGCGCTGTTCCCCGCCGTCTCGGTCGCCACCGCGCGGCTGCTGGCAGGCCGCGCGGGCGGCGTACCGCTCGCCCTGGCGCTGGCCGCGTCCTGGGTCGCGGGCGAATGGCTGCGCGGCACCGTGTTCACCGGCTTTCCGTGGAACATCGCGGGCCATGCCTGGGGCGGCAGCGATGCCGGGCTGCAGGCGGCCGCCCTTGTCGGCATCCATGGCCTGGGGCTGCTCGCCGTGCTCGCCGCCGCGCTGGTGGGCGTGGCGGTGCGGCAGCGGCGCGTCGGGCCCGCGCTGGCCGCGGTGGTCGTCATCGCCCTGCCCTGGGCCTGGGGCGCGGCGCGCCTTGCCGATGCGACGCCCGCCGAGGTTCCGGACATCCGCCTGCGCCTGGTGCAGCCCAACATCCCCCAGGACTTGAAATGGGCCGAGGGAGAGCGCGAGCGAATCCTGGGCCGGCTGCTGGCGCTCAGCGCCGCGCCGGCGCCGGATGGCGTGGCCCCCACCCATGTGATCTGGCCGGAAAGTGCCGTGCCCTACCTCCTCGCCGAGGCGCCGGCGATCCGCGCGGCGGTCGCGCGCATCGTCCCGCCCGGCGGCGCGCTGCTGACCGGCGCCGTGCGGCAAACCATCGCGGCCGATGGCGCCCCGGCGCTGCTCAACAGCCTGGTCGCGCTTGACGACAGCGGGGAGATCACCGCGGCCTACGACAAGATCCGGCTGGTGCCCTTCGGCGAATACCAGCCGTTCCGTCGGCTGCTCGCGGACCTGCCGAAGCTCACAGTGGGGACGGTGGACTTCATCCCCGGCCCGCCGCGCCAGGCGATGCGCGTCGCCGGCCTGCCGGCGTTCTGGCCGCTGATCTGCTACGAGGCGATCTTCCCCACCACGCTGCCGGCACACGGTCCGATGCCCGGCTGGATCCTGACAGTGACCAATGATGCCTGGTTCGGCACCTCCTGGGGCCCGTACCAGCATGCCCTGGCCGCCCGGCTGCGCGCCATCGAGCTCGGCCTGCCGCTGGTGCGCGTGGCCAACAGCGGCATCTCGCTGGTGACCGACGCGATGGGGCGCGAGCGCGCGCGGCTGCCGCTGGCGACCGAGGGCGTGCTGGACCTGCCGCTGCCGGCGGCGCTGGCCGGTGGTACGCCCTATGCGCGCTTCGGCGATGTGCCTTTTGCGATCGGCGTCGCGGCGCTGGCGGGGCTCGCGCTGGCCGGGCGGCGGCGCGCATGACGATCGACCTCACCTTGTTCGGCCTGGTGCTGGCCTTCGGCGGGGGGCTGGTCTCCTTCCTGTCGCCCTGCGTGCTGCCCCTTGTGCCGGGCTATGTCGCCTGGGTGGCGGGGACGGACCTGGCGACGGCGCGGGCGGAGCGGTGGCGGGCGCTGCGCCTGTCGGCCTTCTTCGTGTTGGGCTTCGGGCTGGTCTTCGTGCTGCTGGGCCTGGGGGCGACCGCCATGGGCGGGCTGCTGCGGCGCTGGTCCAACGAGCTCACCATCGTCGCCGGCCTGCTGATCGCGGCGATGGGCCTGGTGCAGATGGGGCTGCTGCGCGTGGCACCGCTGATGCGCGACCTGCGCTTCAGGCCGCCGGGCGAGGGCGGCGGCCCGGTCTCCGCGACGCTGATCGGCATCGCCTTCGGCTTCGGCTGGACGCCGTGCATCGGGCCGGTGCTGGCCGGCGTGCTGACGGCAGCGGCGCTCACGCCCGGCGCCGGCGTCGGGCTGCTCGCGGCCTATGCGCTCGGCCTCGGCGTGCCCTTCCTGCTGGCGGCCTTCTACC
>JBEQBS010000054.1:0-13520 GCA_041639675.1 Rubritepida sp.
CATGGCGGAGGTGGAGGACGCCGCGACCCTGGCCGCCGCCCTGCCGGACGCCGCCGCCTTCGCCCGCCACCTGCCGGAGCTGCCGGGGCTGCTGCTGCACACGCCGCTGGGCATCGGCCGGCGGCGGGTGCGCGTCTTCGCGCCGCTGATCGGCGTGGGCGAGGACCCGGCGACGGGCGCGGCGAACGTGGCCCTGGCCGGGCTGCTGCTGGAGCTGAACGGCGGCGCCACCCTGCGGCTGGAGGTGGAGCAGGGGGTGGAGATGGGCCGCCCCTCGGAGCTGCTGCTGGCGGCGCGGCGGGGCGAGGACGGCATCCGGGTGCGCGTCGGCGGCGGGGTGGTGCCGGTGTCGCGCGGGGTGATCCGGGCCTGAGCGCCCCGGCATGGCGCCGGGGCGGCCAGGATGGGCCGTCAGCGCGCCCGGTTGGGCCGGTGGCAC
Source organism: Rubritepida sp. (assembly GCA_041639675.1). GTDB lineage: Bacteria > Pseudomonadota > Alphaproteobacteria > Acetobacterales > Acetobacteraceae > Roseococcus. The sequence continues at coordinate 440 of JBEQBS010000054.1, forward strand.
TCGCCGCAGGCGGCGCCGGTGGCCTGGAGGGCGGCGGGGAAGGCCTGGGCGTTTCCGGCGGCCGCCGTTTCCCTCAGCGTGGCCAGCCGGGCCAGCAGGTTGGCGTTCAGCCGCTCGAAGGCGGCGAAATCGGCCCAGATGTTCGGCAGGGCGCGGGTGTCCAGGCCCGGCACGCCTTGCTGGGTGCCGGCGGGGAAGCGGGCGGGGAAGGCGGCGAAGAAGCGCTGCATCTCCTCGATCCGCGCCACCGCGGGGCGGGGGTCGCCGCCGGCGCGGGCGATGGCCTGCATCGCCTCGGCATGCGCGCCCATGGCCTTGAGGCCGTCGCGCCGCTGCTGCACCACCTCCGCCGGGCTCTGTGCCCAGGCGGCGCCCGCCGCCAGCAGCAGCGCCGCGCCCGCCATCATCCAAGCCTTCATGCCGGTCCCTCCATGCATGGCGCCATGCTTGCCCGCCCCCGCTTGCGCCGCAAGCGCGATCGGATTACAGGCTGCGGCACGGCGGCGGAGTGTAGCTCAGCCTGGTAGAGCACCGTGTTCGGGACGCGGGGGCCGGAGGTTCGAATCCTCTCACTCCGACCATCGCCGTCATGCCATGCGCGCCACGCGCGGCTCACCCCATGGACAGCGCCGCGCGAACCCCTTAGAGGGCGCGCTTCGGAAACGCGGGAGGCTCCATCAGGGGCCGCCAGGACCGCGGGTCCCTCACCGCTGAGGAGATCGAGCCATGGCGAAGAAGATCGCGGGCTACATCAAGCTGCAGATCCCGGCCGGCAAGGCCAACCCGTCGCCGCCCGTGGGCCCCGCCCTGGGCCAGCGCGGCCTGAACATCATGCAGTTCGTCAAGGAGTTCAACGCGGCGACGCAGCAGATGGAGCCCGGCACGCCGACGCCGGTCGTCATCACCGCCTTCACCGACCGCACCTTCTCCTTCGTCACCAAGACGCCGCCCAACACCTACTTCCTGCTGAAGGCGGCGAAGATCGAGAAGGGCAGCACCACGCCGGGCAAGGGCGGCACCGTCGGCCGCGTGACCAAGTCGCAGCTGGCCGAGATCGCCAAGGTGAAGATGGTCCACATGAACTGCACCGACATCGAATCCGCGGTGCGCATGCTGGCCGGTTCCGCCCGCTCGATGGGCATGACCGTGGTGGAGGGCTGATCCGATGGCGAAGCTGACCAAGCGCATGAAGGCCCTGGGCGCGACCGTCGAGGCCGAGAAGCTCTACCCGCTGGATGAGGCGATCGCGCTGGCCAAGGCCAACGCCAAGGCCAAGTTCGACGAGACGATCGAGCTGTCCATGAACCTGGGCATTGACCCGCGCCATGCCGACCAGATGGTGCGCGGCGTGGTCGGCCTGCCCAACGGCACCGGCAAGACCGTGCGCATCGGCGTCTTCGCCCGCGGCCCGAAGGCCGAGGAGGCCAAGGCCGCCGGCGCCGACGTGGTGGGCGCCGACGACCTCGCCGCCCTGGTGCAGGAAGGCAAGATCGAGTTCGACCGCTGCATCGCCACGCCGGACATGATGGCGCTGGTGGGCCGGCTGGGCAAGGTGCTGGGCCCGCGCGGCCTGATGCCGAACCCGAAGCTGGGCACCGTGACGATGGACGTGAAGGGCGCCGTGGCCGCCGCCAAGGCCGGCCAGGTGGAGTTCCGCGCCGAGAAGGCCGGGATCATCCATGCCGGCATCGGCAAGGCGAGCTTCGAGGCCGAGAAGCTGGCCGCCAATGCCCGCGCCTTCATTGACGCCATCCAGAAGGCCCGCCCGGCCGGCGCGAAGGGGACCTACGTGAAGAAGGTCGCCGTCGCCTCCACCATGGGCCCGGGCGTGAAGGTGGACCCGGCGACGCTGGGCGCCTGACGTGATTCGCCCGCCCCTCGCGGGGTGGGCGCGCAGGCCGCGGGGGTCCGCCCCCGTTGGCCGAACACCTGTCGGAGACTGCGCGTGCCCTTCGGGGCTTGATGGGCGAGAGCCCGCCAGCAGGAGACGGGGAACCGAGATGATCCCGCCGCGCGGCCCAGGCTCCGCGGCGTTCGGCTTGGCTTTCCGACGACAGGCGAACGGGCGTGCGGGATGGTCCCGCGCGCCTGGGTTGAACCGGCCGGAGCCCCTCCACCAGGCCCCGGCCACCGACGGAGCGTATGATGGACCGCACGGAAAAGCGCGCCTTCGTCGAGTCCCTGGTCACCACCTTCGGTGAGACGTCCTTCGTCCTCGTCGCCCAGAACAAGGGCCTGACGGTGGCGGCGGTTGACGATCTGCGCCGCAAGATGAAGGCCGCGGGCGCGACGTACAAGGTTGCGAAGAACCGCCTGGCCAGCCGCGCCCTCGACGGCACCCGCTTCCAGGGCGTCCAGCCGCTGCTGAAGGGTCCGACCGCGCTCGCGTGGTCGAAGGACCCCGTGGCCGTGGCGAAGACCGCCGTGGAGTTCGCCAAGACGAACGACAAGTTCGTGATCCTGGGCGGTGCGCTCGGCACCCAGACCCTGGCCCTCGACGGGGTCAAGGCGCTGGCCGAGCTGCCGTCCCTGGACGCGCTGCGTGCGCAGCTGGTGGGTCTGATCCAGACCCCCGCGACGCGCATCGCCGGCGTGCTCCAGGCCCCCGCGGGGCAGCTGGCACGGGTGCTGAAGGCCTTCGCCGACAAGGAAGCGGCGTAAGGGCAGGCAGGTTTCGTTACGTTCCCCGCCTGGATGTCCGGGTGGGGTTGTCAAGTCACAGTCAAGCCATTAGATCGAAGGAACACGCAAATGGCCGATCTCGCCAAGCTCGTTGACGAGCTGTCCGCCCTGTCCGTCCTGGAGGCCGCCGAGCTCTCCAAGATGCTTGAGGAGAAGTGGGGCGTCTCCGCCGCCGCTCCGGTGGCCGTCGCCGCCGCCGCGCCGGCCGCCGCCGCTGCCCCGGTCGAGGCGCAGACCGAGTTCACGGTGAGCCTGGAGGCCGCCGGCGACAAGAAGATCAACGTCATCAAGGTGATCCGCGAGATCACGGGCCTGGGCCTGAAGGAAGCCAAGGACCTGGTCGAGGGTGCGCCGAAGGTGGTGAAGGAGAACGTCTCGAAGGACGAGGCGGACAAGATCAAGAAGTCGCTCGAAGAGAATGGCGCGACCGTCAAGGTCTCGTGATCTCCTCCGGCCCGGGCATGCCTGGGCCGGACACTGATTTCCGGGGGTGGGCGGGAACCGTGTGGTTGCCGCCCCTTCCGCCGTTTCGGGGGGCAGGGTGCCGCCCGGGGCACAGGCATTCGCCCGCAGGGGCAAGTAGGGAAGCGGATACCGCATGAACGCGATCAGCAAGGCTTTCACGGCTCGCAAGCGCATTCGCAAGAGCTTCGGGCGGCTGCCCGAGGTGGCGCCGATGCCGAACCTGATTGACGTGCAGCGCGCCTCCTACGCCACCTTCCTGCAGATGGAGACCCACCCGGACGCCCGCACCAACACGGGGCTGCAGGAGGTCTTCAAGTCCGTCTTCCCGATCAACGACTTCGCGGGCCGCGGCCGGCTGGAATTCGTCCAGTACGAGCTGGAGGAGCCCAAGTACGACGTCGAGGAGTGCATCGCGCGCGGGCTGACCTTCGCCGCGCCGCTGAAGGTGAAGCTGCGCCTGATCGTCTGGGACCTGGACGAGGACACGGGCGCGCGCTCCGTCCGCGACATCAAGGAGCAGGATGTCTACATGGGCGACATGCCGCTCATGACGGATAACGGCACCTTCATCATCAACGGCACCGAGCGCGTCATCGTCTCGCAGATGCACCGCTCGCCGGGCGTCTTCTTCGACCATGACAAGGGCAAGACGCACAGCAGCGGCAAGTACCTCTTCGCCGCGCGCGTCATCCCCTATCGCGGCTCCTGGCTCGACTTCGAGTTCGACGCCAAGGACATCTGCTACGTGCGCGTGGACCGCAAGCGCAAGCTGCCGGCCTCCACCCTGCTGATGGCGCTGGACAGCGCGGCGACCGAGGCCAAGCGCGCCGAGCGCGCCGCCAACGGCACCGAGATGGAGCCCAGCGAGATCCGCGGCATGGATGCCGAGGAGATCCTCAACCTGTTCTACGGGCAGGTGGTGTATTCGCGCGGCCCGAAGGGCTGGAGCCGCACCTTCGACCCGGAATCCTTCAAGGGCGTGAAGCTCCTGGAGGATCTGGTGGACGCCGCCTCCGGCGAGGTGGTGGCGAAGAAGGACGACAAGCTGACGCCGCGCGCCGCCCGCAAGATCGCCGAGGCCGGCACGAAGGAGGTGCTGGTCGGCCGCGCCGACCTGCTGGGCCGCTTCGTGGCCGAGGACCTGGTCAACATGCAGACCGGCGAGATCTGGGCCGAGGCCGGCGACGAGCTGACCGAGCCGCGGCTGGCCGCCATCGAGGATGCCGGGCTGGACCGCCTGCCGACCCTGGCCATTGACCAGACCGTCGGCCCCTGGATGCGCAACACCATCGCGGTGGACAAGAACACCTCGCGCGACGAGGCGCTGATGGACATCTACCGGGTGATGCGCCCGGGCGAGCCGCCGACGCCGGAGACGGCCGAGGCGCTGTTCCGCGGCCTGTTCTTCGACGGCGACCGCTACGACCTGTCTTCCGTCGGCCGCGTGAAGATGAACATGCGCCTGGGCTTCAGCCTGGAGGAGGCGCCGGACCACCTGCGCGTGCTGCGCAAGCACGACATCATCGCGACCCTGCGCGTCCTGCTCGACCTCAAGGACGGCCGCGGCTCGATTGACGACATTGACAACCTCGGCAACCGGCGCGTGCGCTCGGTGGGCGAGCTGATGGAGAACCAGTACCGCGTCGGCCTGCTGCGGATGGACCGTGCGATCAAGGAGCGCATGGGCTCGGTCGATATCGACACCGTGATGCCGCACGACCTCATCAACGCCAAGCCGGCGGCGGCGGCGGTGCGCGAGTTCTTCGGCTCCTCGCAGCTCTCCCAGTTCATGGACCAGACCAACCCGCTGAGCGAGGTGACGCACAAGCGCCGCCTCTCGGCGCTTGGCCCGGGCGGGCTGACGCGCGAGCGCGCGGGCTTCGAGGTGCGCGACGTGCACCCGACGCATTACGGCCGCATCTGCCCGATCGAGACCCCGGAAGGTCCGAACATCGGCCTCATCAACAGCCTCGCCACCTTCGCACGGGTGAACAAGTACGGCTTCATCGAGACGCCCTACCGCCTGGTGCGCGACGGCAAGATCGTCGGCGACCCGCGCTACCTGTCGGCGATGGAGGAGGAGCGGCTGGTGGTCGCCCAGGCCGATGCCGAGGTGAATGCCGAGACGGGCGAGTTCAAGTCCGAGCTGGTGAGCGTGCGCCAGGGCGGCGACTTCCGCCTGGTGAAGCCCGAGGAGGTGACGGCGATTGACGTGTCGCCCAAGCAGCTCGTCTCGGTGGCCGCGGCGCTCATCCCCTTCCTGGAGAATGACGACGCCAACCGCGCGCTGATGGGCTCCAACATGCAGCGCCAGGCGGTGCCGCTCATCAAGAGCGATGCGCCGCTGGTGGGCACGGGCATGGAGGCCGCGGTGGCGCAGGATTCCGGCGCCGCCATCTCGGCCCGCCGCGACGGCATCGTGGACCAGATTGACGGCGCGCGCATCGTGGTGCGCGCCACCGGCGATGACGGCCAGACGGTGGGCGTGGACATCTACCGCCTGCGGAAGTTCCAGCGCTCCAACCAGAGCACCTGCATCAACCAGCGCCCGCTGGTGAAGGTGGGCGACCGCGTGGGCGCCGGCGAGATCATCGCCGACGGCCCGAGCACGGAGCTGGGCGAGCTGGCGCTGGGCCGCAACGTCCTCTGCGCCTTCATGCCCTGGAACGGCTACAACTTCGAGGACTCCATCCTCATCAGCGAGCGCATCGCGCGCGACGACGTCTTCACCTCGATCCACATCGAGGAGTTCGAGGTCATGGCCCGCGACACCAAGCTGGGCCAGGAGGAGATCAGCCGCGACATCCCCAATGTCGGCGAGGAGGCGCTGCGCAACCTCGACGAGGCGGGCATCGTCTATGTCGGCGCCGAGGTGAACCCGGGCGACATCCTGGTCGGCAAGGTGACGCCGAAGGGCGAGAGCCCGATGACGCCCGAGGAGAAGCTGCTGCGCGCGATCTTCGGCGAGAAGGCGAGCGACGTGCGCGACACCTCGCTGCGCCTGCCGCCCGGCGTGGCCGGCACCATCGTGGATGTGCGCGTGTTCAGCCGCCGCGGCGTGGACAAGGACGAGCGCGCGATGGCGATCGAGCGCGCGGAGATCGAGCGCCTGGCGAAGGACCGCGACGACGAGCGCGGCATCCAGGAGCGCTCCTTCTACGGGCGCCTGCGCGAGCGGCTGCTGAACCGCAAGGCGGCCGGCGGCTTCAAGGGCGTGAAGGCCGGCACCGTGATTGACGACGCGCTGCTGGAGCAGTTCGCGCGCCCGACCTGGCGGCAGATCGCCGTGGCGGACGACGCCGCGATGGTGGAGATCGAGGCGCTGAAGCGCGAGTTCGACGCCGCCGTCGAGCGCATCCAGAAGCGCTTCGACAACAAGGTGGAGAAGCTCCAGCGCGGCGACGAGCTGCCACCGGGCGTGATGAAGATGGTCAAGGTCTTCGTCGCGGTGAAGCGCAAGCTCCAGCCCGGCGACAAGATGGCCGGCCGGCACGGCAACAAGGGCGTCGTCTCCCGCGTCACGCCCATCGAGGACATGCCCTTCCTGGAGGATGGCACCCCGGTGGACCTGGTGCTGAACCCGCTGGGCGTGCCCTCGCGCATGAATGTGGGGCAGATCCTGGAGACGCATCTGGGCTGGGCCTGCGCCAACCTCGGCCGCCAGGTGGGTGAGCTGGTCAACGACTTCCAGCGCACCTCCGCGGTGCGCGAGGAGCTGCTGGCCAAGCTGCGCGACGTGTATGGCCAGGAGGTGTTCGACCGCGACATCGCGCCGATGAGCGAGGAGCAGCTGATCGAGCTGGGCGAGAACCTGCGCAAGGGCATCCCCATCGCCACGCCGGTCTTCGACGGCGCGCGCCCCTCCGACATCGAGATGATGCTGGAGAAGGCGGGCGTGGATTCCTCCGGCCAGATGCGGCTGCAGGATGGCCGCACCGGCGAGACCTTCGAGCGCAAGGTGACGGTCGGCTACATCTACATGCTGAAGCTGCACCACCTGGTGGACGACAAGATCCACGCGCGCTCCATCGGCCCCTACAGCCTGGTCACCCAGCAGCCGCTGGGCGGCAAGGCGCAGTTCGGCGGCCAGCGCTTCGGCGAGATGGAGGTCTGGGCGCTGGAGGCCTATGGCGCCGCCTACACCCTGCAGGAGATGCTGACGGTGAAGTCGGACGACGTGTCGGGCCGCACCAAGGTCTACGAGGCCATCGTCCGCGACCAGGACAATTTCGAGGCCGGCATCCCGGAATCCTTCAATGTGCTGGTCAAGGAGCTGAAGTCCCTTGGCCTGAACGTGGACCTGGAAAACAAGGCCTCCTGAGGCCATCTCAGGGGGCCACCCTGCGCCCCCTGACCCACCGAGACATGGCCCCGGCGCTGCGCGACGCCGGGGCGGAGAGCGAGGCGGCATGAACGAGCTGATGAAGATCCTTGGCCAGACCGGCCAGGCGATGACCTTCGACCAGATCAAGATCTCCATGGCCAGCCCGGAGCAGATCCGCTCCTGGTCCTATGGCGAGATCAAGAAGCCCGAGACGATCAACTACCGCACCTTCAAGCCGGAGCGGGACGGGCTGTTCTGCGCCCGCATCTTCGGCCCGATCAAGGACTACGAGTGCCTGTGCGGCAAGTACAAGCGGATGAAGTTCCGCGGCATCGTCTGCGAGAAGTGCGGCGTCGAGGTGACGCTGGCCAAGGTGCGCCGCGAGCGCATGGGCCACATCGAGCTGGCGGCGCCCGTCGCCCACATCTGGTTCCTGAAGAGCCTGCCCTCCCGCGTCGGCCTCATGGTGGACATGAGCCTGAAGGAGCTGGAGAAGGTCCTCTACTTCGAGAACTACGTGGTGCTGGAGCCCGGCCTGACCGACCTGAAGCTGCATTCGCTGCTGACGGAAGAGCAGCTGATGAGCAAGCAGGACGAGTTCGGCGAGGACGGCTTCCGCGCCGGCATCGGCGCCGAGGCGGTGAAGGAGATCCTGCACGGGCTCGACCTCGACAAGGAGGCGCCGCGGCTGCGCGCCGAGCTGAAGGAGACGACCAGCGAGGCCAAGCGCAAGAAGCTGGTCAAGCGCCTGAAGCTGATCGAGGCCTTCGCGGAATCCGGCGCCAAGCCGGAGTGGATGATCCTGGACGTGGTGCCGGTGATCCCGCCCGAGCTGCGCCCGCTGGTGCCGCTGGATGGCGGGCGCTTCGCGACGAGCGACCTGAACGACCTGTACCGCCGCGTCATCAACCGCAACAACCGCCTGAAGCGGCTGATCGAGCTGCGCGCGCCCGACATCATCGTGCGCAACGAGAAGCGCATGCTGCAGGAGTCGGTTGACGCGCTGTTCGACAATGGCCGCCGCGGCCGCGCCATCACGGGCGCGAACAAGCGCCCGCTGAAGTCGCTGAGCGACATGCTGAAGGGCAAGCAGGGCCGCTTCCGGCAGAACCTGCTGGGCAAGCGCGTGGACTATTCCGGCCGTTCGGTGATCGTGGTGGGGCCGGAGCTCAAGCTGCACCAGTGCGGCCTGCCGAAGAAGATGGCGCTGGAGCTGTTCAAGCCCTTCATCTACTCCAAGCTGGAGAAGTACGGCCACGCCTCCACCATCAAGCAGGCGAAGCGGATGGTGGAGAAGGAGCGTCCCGAGGTGTGGGACATCCTGGAGGAGGTGATCCGCGAGCACCCGGTGCTGCTGAACCGCGCGCCGACGCTGCACCGCCTGGGCATCCAGGCCTTCGAGCCGGTGCTGGTGGAGGGCAAGGCCATCCAGCTGCACCCGCTGGTCTGCACCGCCTTCAACGCCGACTTCGACGGCGATCAGATGGCCGTGCACGTCCCGCTGTCGCTGGAAGCGCAGCTCGAGGCGCGCGTGCTGATGATGTCCACCAACAACATCCTCAGCCCGGCGAACGGCAAGCCGATCATCGTGCCGAGCCAGGACATCGTGCTGGGCCTCTACTACCTCAGCCTCGACACGCCGGAGTTCCGCGTGGAGAAGGAGGAGGCCGAGAAGGCCGAGGCGCTGCTGAAGGGCCTCACGCCCGAGACGAAGCTGAACGACGAGCAGCGCAAGGCGCTGGCGTGGCGGCCGCGCGTCTTCACCAACCTGGGCGAGGTGGAGCAGGCGCTGGCCTCCGGCGTGCTGTCGCTGCACTCGGCGATCTACGCCCGCGTGCCGGCGGTGACGGCCGAGGACAGCAAGCGCACCCTGCGCGTGCTGACCACGCCGGGCCGGCTGATGATGGGCGCGCTGCTGCCCAAGCACCCGGCGCTGCCCTATGACCTGGTGAACCGGCTGCTGACCAAGAAGTCCATTTCGGACGTGATTGACGCCGTGTACCGCCATTGCGGGCAGAAGGAATCGGTGATCTTCGCCGACCGGCTGATGGGGCTGGGCTTCCGCCACGCCGCGCGCGCCGGCATCTCCTTCGGCAAGGACGACATGATGATCCCGGCCAGCAAGACCGGGATGATCGCGCGCACCAAGGAGGAGGTGAAGGAGTTCGAGCAGCAGTACCTCGACGGCCTCATCACCTCGGGCGAGCGCTACAACAAGGTCGTTGACGCCTGGTCGCGCTGCACCGACGAGGTGGCGAAGGCCATGATGGCGGAGATCCAGAAGCAGGAGGTCGGCAAGCCGACCAACTCCGTCTGGATGATGAGCCATTCCGGCGCGCGTGGCTCGCCGGCGCAGATGCGCCAGCTGGCCGGCATGCGCGGCCTGATGGCCAAGCCGAGCGGCGAGATCATCGAGCAGCCCATCATCTCCAACTTCAAGGAGGGGCTGACGGTCCTCGAATACTTCAACTCCACCCACGGCGCCCGCAAGGGCCTGGCGGACACGGCGCTGAAGACCGCGAACTCTGGCTACCTGACGCGCCGCCTGGTGGATGTCGCGCAGGACTGCATCATCATGGAGCCCGATTGCGGCACCGAGCGCGGGCTGAACGTGCGCGCCATCATGGATGGCGCCGACGTGGTGTCGTCGCTCAGCGAGCGCATCCTGGGCCGCACGGTGCAGGAGGACGTGGTGGACCCCGCGACCGGCGAGGTGCTGGCCGAGCGCAACACGCTGATTGACGAGGCGCTGAGCGAGCGCATCGAGAAGGCCGGCGTGGAGGCGATGAAGATCCGCTCTGTGCTGACCTGCGAGAGCGGCGTGGGCGTCTGCGCCCATTGCTATGGGCGCGACCTGGCGCGCGGCACGCCGGTGAACATGGGCGAGGCGGTGGGCGTCATCGCCGCGCAGTCCATCGGCGAGCCGGGCACGCAGCTGACGATGCGCACCTTCCACATCGGCGGGGCGGCGCAGCGCGGCGCCGAGCAGTCGGCGGTGGAGGCGACGGCCGACGCCACGGTGAAGCTGTTGAACCTGGCATTGGTGACCAACTCCTCCGGCGCGCCCATCGTGATGAGCCGCAACTGCGAGGTGGCGCTGACCGACGCCAACGGGCGCGAGCGCGCGCGCTTCCGCGTGCCCTACGGCGCCAAGATGCTGGTGACGGAGGGCATGGAGGTCACGCGCGGCCAGAAGCTGGCCGAGTGGGACCCCTTCACCCTGCCGATCCTCACCGAGATCGGCGGCGTGGTGGAGCAGGCCGACCTGATTGACGGCATCACCCAGATGGAGCGCACCGACGAGGTGACGGGCCTCTCCTACAAGGAGGTGATCGAGTTCAAGGGCGCGAAGGGCGCCGACCTGCGGCCGCGCCTGATCCTGCGCGACGCCAAGGGCGGCGTGATGAAGCGCGAGAACGGCTCGGACGCCATCTACTTCCTCACCCCCGGCACCATCGTGGGCGTGGAGAACGGCGCGAGCGTGAATGCGGGCGACATCATCGCGCGCATGCCGCGCGAATCGTCGAAGACGCGCGACATCACGGGCGGCCTGCCGCGCGTGGCGGAGCTCTTCGAGGCGCGCCGGCCGAAGGATGCCGCGATCATCAGCGACATTGATGGCCGCGTGGAGTTCGGCAAGGACTACAAGGCGAAGCGCCGCGTGATCGTGAAGAGCGACCCCGTGGGCGACGAGCCGGGCATCGAGCGCGAGTACCTGGTGCCGAAGGGCAAGCACGTCTCGGTGCAGGAAGGCGACTACGTGAAGGCCGGCGACCCGCTGGTGGACGGCCCCCGCGTGCCGCACGACATCCTGCGCGTGCTGGGCGTGGAGGCGCTGGCCAACTACCTGGTGAACGAGATCCAGGATGTGTACCGGCTGCAGGGCGTGAAGATCAATGACAAGCACATCGAGGTGATCGTCCGCCAGATGCTGCAGAAGGTCGAGATCCTCGAGCCCGGCGACACGACCTTCCTGATCGGCGAGCAGGTGGACCGCTTCGAGTTCGAGCACGAGAACGAGAAGCGGATGAAGCTGGGCGAGCGCCCCGCGCGGGCCGAGCCCGTGCTACAGGGCATCACCAAGGCGAGCCTGCAGACGCAGAGCTTCATCTCCGCGGCCTCCTTCCAGGAGACGACCCGCGTGCTGACCGAGGCGGCCACGGCCGGCAAGGTGGACACGCTGGGTGGCTTGAAGGAGAACGTGATCGTCGGGCGACTGATCCCGGCGGGCACGGGCTCGGTGATGGCGCGCATGCGCAGCCTGGCGGCGCAGCGCGACGCCGGGCGCCTGCCGGCTTCCGTGCCGGCCCTGCCGGACCCGGCGGCTGCCGCCGAGTAGGGCCATGCGCCGGGCGCGCAGGTCGCGCCCGGCGAATCCATCGCCTTCGCTTGACTCGCCCCGGGGCGGTCAGTAGAAGGCGCCTCTGGCCGGGGAAACCCGGCGTGTTGGTTCAAACGCCTTGCCTGGGACGCCGCGGTTTCCATGCCGCCGAGGTCCCGGGTTCGATGCGGTGGCCCGCTCGTGACGCCTGATGGCGTCCGGGCGGGCCACGCTTCGTTCGGGGCGGATGGGTCTGAGAACGAGTTCACGAAGGGGCGTCATGCCGACGATCAACCAGCTCATCGCCCAGGGCCGCGAGCCCCGGAAGAGCCAGAACAAGGTGCCCGCGCTGCAGGGCTGCCCGCAGAAGCGCGGCGTCTGCACGCGCGTCTACACGACCACGCCGAAGAAGCCGAACTCGGCGCTCCGCAAGGTCGCGAAGGTGCGCCTGACCAACGGCTTCGAGGTGGTGAGCTACATCCCCGGCGAGGGCCACAACCTGCAGGAGCACTCGGTGGTCCTGATCCGTGGCGGCCGCGTGAAGGACCTTCCGGGCGTGCGCTACCACATCCTGCGCGGCGTGCTGGACACGCAGGGTCTGCCGAAGCGGCGCAAGCGGCGCTCGCTGTATGGCGCCAAGCGTCCGAAGTGAGGGGCTGAGAGATGTCGCGTCGTCACCGCGCCGAGAAGCGCGAAGTCCTGCCGGACCCGAAGTTCGGCGATATCGTCCTCAGCCGTTTCATGAACGTGCTGATGTATGACGGCAAGAAGTCCATCGCCGAGGGCATCGTCTATGCCGCGATGGACACGCTGAAGAAGAAGGGCGGGCCGAACAGCGACCCGCTGCGCCTGTTCCACGAGGCGATGGACAATGTGAAGCCGGCGGTCGAGGTGCGTTCGCGCCGCGTCGGCGGCGCGACCTACCAAGTGCCCGTCGAGGTCCGGCCGGAGCGGCGCCAGGCGCTGGCGATCCGCTGGATCATTGATAGCGCGCGCAAGCGCGGCGAGAGCACGATGGAAGAGCGGCTTTCCGCCGAGCTGATGGATGCGGTGAACAACCGCGGCACGGCGGTGAAGAAGCGCGAAGACACGCACCGGATGGCGGAAGCCAACAAGGCTTTCAGCCACTACCGCTGGTAACCCCTTTCGGATTGGACTGACGACGATGGCCAAGGCGAAGTTCGAGCGCAACAAGCCGCACTGCAACATCGGGACGATCGGCCATGTGGACCATGGCAAGACGTCGCTGACGGCTGCGATCACGAAGGTGCTGGCGAAGTCCGGTGGTG
>JBEQBS010000055.1:0-13517 GCA_041639675.1 Rubritepida sp.
CATTGGCCGGGCCGGTGTCGAAGGCCTGCATCTCGCCGTGCTCGCCCAGCCAGGTGACGTTGCCCACGCCCCCCAGGTTCAGCACCGCCAGCGGCCGCGGCAGCGCATGCGCCAGCGCGGCATGGGCGATGGGCACCAGCGGCGCGCCCTGCCCGCCCGCCGCCACGTCGGCGGTGCGGAAATCGAAGGCGACGCTCAGCCCGGTGAGCCGCGCCAGCGCGCGCGCATCGCCGATCTGCCAGGTGAAGCCGGGCGCGTCCGGCCAGTCCCCGCGGCCGCGCGGGCGGTGCAGGATGGTCTGGCCATGGAAGGCGGCGAGCTCGGCCGCCGGCAGCCCGGCCTTCGCGGCCTCCAGCGCGATGCGCGCGATGGCGGCGGCGTGGCGCTCGGTCAGCCGCGCCTCGCAGGAGCGCAGGAAGGGGTCGTCGGCGGCGATGGAGGGCGCGAGTTCCAGCAGGCGCCGCAGGTCCCGCCGCAATTCGGGGTCGTAGGCGAGCGTGACGGCGGGGCCGAGCGTGCCCACGCGCTCGCCATCCGTCTCCACCCAGGCGGCATCCACCCCGTCGAGCGAGGTGCCGCTCATCGTCCCGATGATTCTCAGCATCGCGCGCTTATGCTACCGCGGCCCGGACGGCGCCACAGGCCACGGGACAATACGGATATGAGCGGGCAGGACTTCCTCGACATCGTGACGGAGCGCGGCTTCGTCCACCAGGTGACGGATGCCGAAGGCTTGCGCGCCGCGCTGAAGGCCGGCCCCGTGCCCGGCTACATCGGCTTCGACGCGACGGCGGACAGCCTGCATGTCGGCCACCTGGTGCAGATCATGCTGCTGCGCTGGCTGGCGGCCACCGGCAACCGCCCCGTCGTGCTGATGGGCGGCGGCACGACCAAGATCGGCGACCCCTCGGGCCGCGACGAGACGCGGCAGATTCTGACCGAGGAGGGCATCGAGGCCAACAAGCGCTCCATCGCCCGTGCCTTCGCCGGCTTCCTCCAATTCGGCGACGGCCCTGGCACGGCGGTGATGCTGGACAACGCCGAATGGCTGGACCAGCTGCGCTACATCCCCTTCCTGCGGGAAGTGGGGCGCCACTTCAGCGTCAACCGCATGCTGAGCATGGACAGCGTGCGGCTGCGGCTGGAGCGCGACCAGCCGCTGAGCTTCATCGAGTTCAACTACATGCTGCTGCAATCCTACGACTTCGTGGAGCTGAACCGCCGCCACGGCGTCGTCCTCCAGATGGGCGGCAGCGACCAGTGGGGCAACATCGTCATGGGCGCGGACCTGGCGCGGCGCATGCATGGCGCCACGGTCTTCGGCCTCACCGCGCCGCTCATCACCACCGCGTCGGGGGCTAAGATGGGCAAGACCGCCGGCGGCGCGGTGTGGCTGAACGCCGATCGCCTGAGCGCCTATGACTACTGGCAATACTGGCGCAACGCCGAGGACGCCGATGTCGGCCGCTTCCTGGCCCTGTTCACCGACCTGCCGATGGAGGAGGTGCGCCGCCTGGGCGCGCTGGGCGGCGCCGAGGTGAACGAGGCGAAGAAGGTGTTGGCCACCGAGGCATGCGCCCTGCTGCATGGCCGCGCCGCCGCGACGGAGGCCGCCGAGACCGCGCGCCTGGCCTTCGAGCAGGGCACCGCGGCCGAGACCCTGCCCAGCATCACCCACGCCCTGCCCGCCCCGCTGGCGGATCTGCTGGTGGCGGCGGGCCTCTGCGCCTCCAAGGGCGAGGCGCGGCGGCTGGTGGCGCAGGGCGGCGTGCGGGTGGATGACGCGGCGGTCAGCGATGCGGCGATGGTGGTGGAAGGGCCGGTGAAGCTGAGCGCGGGGCGCAAGCGGCACGTGCTGGTCAGGGCGGGGTGAGCGCCGACGCCTTCCTCCGGCGCTTCCCGGTGCTGTTCCATGTCACCCGCGACGACAACCTGCCGGGCATCCGCGCGCAGGGCCTGCGCCCGGCGCGCGACCTCGGCGCCTGCGACGCCAACCGCGATGGGTGGACGCGAACGGCGAAGGCCTGGCTGCGCTGGCAGCGCATGCCGGACGGCCCGATGGCGAGCCGCCTGGCCGAAGGCATCTCGCCCGCCGCATGGCGCGCGCACATCAACGGGCTGGTGTTCTTCGCCACCTCCCGCGCCGAGGCGGAGCGGCTGCTCGCCGTGCCGAAGGATGCCGGCATCGCCCAGCGCGTCCTTTCCGTCGAGACGGCGTCGCTGTGGGGCGACCTCGCATGGTGCCCGTTCAACAACGGCTTCCTCGACCGCGCCCCGCCCGAGCGGCGCCGCCGGCGCAGCCCGCAGGATTATCGCCCCCTTTCCGCATGGCGGCCCGGCGATCCCGTGCGGGAGGTCGTCTCGCGCCGCGCCGTCCCGGCGGCGCTCCTGCGGAGCCTGTAGTCAGCCGCCCAGCGCCGCCTCCACCCGCAGCGCCGCATCCAGCGCCGCCAGCCCGGCCCGCCCATCCGCCTCATAGGGCCGCGCCCCGCCGATGGCGGCGCGGAAGGCGTCCTGCTCCGCCTCCAGGCTGTCATGATCCACCCAGGAGCGGCGCTCGATGCCCCAGCCGGGCAGGTGCTCCATCGGCTGGGCGCCGCCGGGGCTGACGAACTCCAGCGACCGCGCCAGGAAATCCACCCGCAGCTCCCCCTCCGGCCCCAGCGCCCGCAGCCGCCGCTCCAGCCCCACCGCCAGGCGGCTGGCCGTCACCGTCGCGCGCATGCCCGAGGCGAAGCCGAGATGCGCCACCGCCCAATCCGTGTTGTCGCTCACCGCGCGCCCGCCCACGGCCCGCACATCCGCCAGCGGCGAATCCGCCAGCGCCAGGATCAGGTCCAGGTCATGGATCATCAGGTCCAGCACCACCGACACATCCAGCGAACGCGGGCGGAAGGGCGCCACCCGCACCGCCTCCACATGCACCAGCCGGCGCGCGGCGCATTCGGCGCGGAGCGTCCGGATGGCGGCCGAATGGCGCTCGATCTGGCCGACCATCAGCACCAGGCCGCGGGCCGCGGCCAGGGCCACCAGCGCATCCGCCTCCTCCAGCGTGGCGGCGATGGGCTTCTCCACCAGGACATGCTTGCCGGCCTCCAGGGCGCGCACGGCCAGCGGGAAGTGATGCAGGGTGGGCGTGGCCACCACCACGGCGTCGCTCGCCGCCAGCAGCGCATCCAGCCCCAGCGCCGCGCAGCCGGCCTCGCCCGCCACCTGGGCGGCGCGCGCCGCGTCGGGGTCGTGCAGGCCGCACAGGCCGCGGCCCGCCAGCTTGAGGGCATGGAAGCGGCCGAAATGGCCGGCGCCGATGACACCGATGAGGGGGCCGGTCCGGGGATTCATGGGGAGCTTCGCTACCCCAAACCGCCCCGGGCTTGCATCCCCCCCCTGCCCTCGTCATGTTCCGGCCGATTCCGGAACCCGGGGACTGCACCTTCATGATGTTCTTCGCGCGGTGGAAGCAGGCCGCCATCCTCCTCGTCTGCCTGCTGGGCGTGCTGGTCAGCCTGCCCAACCTGCTGCCCCGCGCCAGCTTCCCGGACTGGGTGCCGGTGCGCCAGGTCAACCTCGGCCTCGACCTGCGCGGCGGCTCCTACCTGCTGCTGGAGGTGGACACCTCCGTCCTGCTGCGCGAGCGCCTGGAATCCCTGGTGGAAGGCACGCGCCGCGGCATGAACCAGGCGCAGCCGCGCATCGGCTACACCGGCCTCGCCGCCTCCCCGGAATCGCGCCGCATCCAGCTTCGCCTGACCGACCCCGGCCAGCGCGAGGCCGCGACGCGCATCCTGCGCGACCTCGCCAACCCGGTGAACATCGGCGGCGGCGCCCAGGCGCCGGACATCGAGGTGGCCGCCACGCCCGAGGGGCTGCTGACCGCCACCGTCACCGAGGCCGGGCTGCGCGCCAAGTCCACCGCCGCCGTCGAGCAATCCATCGAGATCGTCCGGCGGCGGATTGACGAGACCGGCGTGGCCGAGGCGCTGATCGCCCGCCAGGGCGCCAACCGCATCCTGGTACAGCTCCCCGGCGTCGAGGACCCCGGCCGCATCAAGGACCTGCTGGGCCGCACCGCGCGGATGACCTTCCACCTGCTGGACGAGGCCGCGAACCTCGCCGCCCCCACGCCGCCGCCCGGCGTGATGTTCCTGGACGGCGAGCGGCCGGGCGAGCGCTACGCCGTGCGCCGGCGCGTCGAGGTGGACGGCGCCAACCTCTCCGACGCCCGCGCCAGCCAGGACACGCGCAACGCCGAATGGGTGGTGAACTTCACCTTCGACAGCGTGGGCACCCGCCGCTTCGCCGACATCACGCGCGCCAATGTCGGCCGGCCCTTCGCCATCGTGCTGGACGACAAGGTCATCACCGCGCCGGTGATCCGCGAGCCGATCACCGGCGGCCGCGGGCAGATCAGCGGCAACTTCACCGTGCGCACCGCCAACGACCTGTCCGTGCTGCTGCGCGCCGGCGCCCTGCCCGCGCCGCTGACGGTGGTGGAGGAGCGCACGGTGGGGCCGGAGCTGGGGGCGGACGCCATCCGCGCCGGCATCATCAGCCTGGCCGTCGGCACCGCCTTCGTCTTCCTCTACATGGGCCTCGCCTACGGGCTGTTCGGCTGGTTCGCGAACATCGCGCTGCTGTTCAACATCGTGCTGCTGGTGGGGTGCCTCTCGCTGATGGAGGCCACGCTGACGCTGCCCGGCATCGCCGGCATCGTGCTGACGCTGGGCACCGCGCTGGACGCCAACATCCTCATCAACGAGCGCATCCGCGAGGAGGTGAAGAACGGGCGATCGCCCATCTCGGCGCTGGAGACGGGGTATTCCAAGGCGTCCGGCACCATCCTGGACTCCAACCTCACCAACCTCATCGCCATGGCCTGCCTGTATGGCTTCGGCTCCGGGCCGGTGAAGGGCTTCGCCGTCACGGTCGCCATCGGCACCATCGTGCAGATGTGGACGGCGACGGTGCTGACGCGCCTGCTGGTGGTGTGGTGGTACCGCTGGCGCCGCCCGAAGGAGCTGCCGGTGCTGGAGCGCCCGGGGCTGGGCATCCTGGGCCGCCTCGCCCGCCCGCTCTTCCGCCTGGTGCCGGACGTGACGACCATCCGCTTCATGCGCGGCGCGCGGATCGGGCTGATGACCTCCGCCATCCTGTCCACCGCCTCGCTGGTCGCCGCCTTCTATCCGGGGCTGGACAAGGGCATTGATTTCAAGGGCGGCATCGTGATGGAGGTCCGCACCGAGCAGCCGGCGGACCTCGCCCGCCTGCGCGGCGCCGTGGCCGCCCTGCCCAACATCGGCGATGTCGGCCTCCAGCAATTCGGCGACGACCGCACGGTTCTGGTCCGCCTGCCCGCGCCGGAGCAGGAGGCGCAGACGCAGCAGGTGGTCAACGCCACCCGCGCCGCGCTGGAGCAGGCCAGCCCCGGCCTGCGCGTGCTGCGCGTGGAGGCCGTGGGCAACCGCGTCTCGGACGAGCTGTTCCGCGGCGGGCTGATGGCGCTCGGCCTCTCGCTGCTGGCGATGCTCATCTACATCTGGGTGCGCTTCGAGTGGCAGTTCGGCATCGCCGCCATCGCCACGCTCATCCTCGACACCACCAAGACCATCGGCTTCATGGTGCTGTTCAACGTGGAGTTCAACCTGACCACCATCGCCGCCATCCTGACGGTGATCGGCTTCAGCGCGAACGACAAGGTCGTGGTCTTCGACCGCATGCGCGAGAACCTGCGCAAGTATAAGACCATGCCCTTGCAGGAGCTGGTGGACCTCTCGATCAACGAGACGCTGAACCGCAGCCTCGGCACCTCGATGACGCTGCTGCTCTCCGCCTTGCCGCTGGCGCTGTTCGGCGGCGACACCCTGGCCGGCTTCGCCTGGGTGATGGTGTTCGGCATCGTCGTCTCCGCTTCCTCCTCGGTGTTCATCGCCGCCCCCATCGTGCTGTTCAGCGGCCGCCGGTCGTTGCGGCGCGGCGAGCCGGAGCCGGTGAAGCCCGCCGGCGTCACCGCCGTGCGGTGAGACGATTGCCGCCATTGTGGACGGCCCGGCCCGCGCGCTAGGATCGCCCCGCATGGCGGCCAGCGGGACATCAGCGGGGGACGGCCCGCCACGGCCGCGCATCGCCGCGGTCGTGGCCGATTCCGCATTGCGCGCCGCCTGCGACTCCGCGGCACCCGGCTGCGTCCTGCCGCTGGCGGATGACGCGGCGCTGCTGGCGGCGGTGGTGCGCCACCTGGGCGGCTTCACCCACCTGCTGATCGAGGAGGCCTGCCCCGCCTTCGACCCCGAGCTGCTGGACGCCCTGGCCGAGGCCTCGCCCCAGGCGGTCATCGCCACCCTGCCGCGCGGCAGCGACGCCCGCGCCGTGGCCGCGCTGCTGGCCGATGCCGCCTCGCTGCGGCCACGCGGCACCGGGCCGCTGCGCCCGGGCGGGCTGATGCTGCGCTACCAGCCCATCATCTCGCTGGCCGATGGCCGGATGGTGATGGTCGAGGCGCTGTCGCGCTGGGCCAGCGAGCCGGTGGCGCTGACCCCCATCCACTTCGTGCCGGCGATGGAGCGCATGGGGCTGGGCAAGGCCCTGGCCGGCGCCGTCACCCGCCTGGCGACGCAGGACATGGCGCGCCTGCCCTGGCCGCTGAAGGTCAGCGTCAACCTGGCCGTCGCCGAGTTCGAGCGCGCCGACGTCGCCGCCTGGCTGGCGCGCGAATCCCGCCGCGCCCGCCTGCCCGCCGAGAGGCTGTGCATCGAGCTGACCGAGACCTCCCCCGTGGTGGACCGCGCCCGCCTCGCCCGCTCCCTGCGCCGCCTGCGCGATGCCGGGCACGAGGTGGTGATGGACGACTTCATCCTGGACGACCCGCGCCGGCGGCTGCTGGCCCTGCCCTTCACCGGCGTGAAGCTGGACCGCTCGCTGACGCGCCTCCTGGGGCGCAGCGCCCGCGCCCGCGCCCAGGTGCGCGCCATCGCCGCCCGCGGCCTGAGCATCACCGCCGAGGGGGTGGCCTCGCGCGCCGAGCTGCGCACCCTGCGCGCGCTGGGGGTGCAGCGCGCCCAGGGCTTCTGGCTGGCCCGCCCGCTGCCGGTCCAGGCGCTGATGGCCTGGACGCGGCAGCGCGTGGCTCAGCCGCGGAAGACGCGGGCGTAGAGGGCGGCGATCTCCGCCTCATCCGGCACGCGGGGGTTGTTGGCGGGGCTTCCGCTCGCCAGCGCCTGCCGCGCCATGGTCGGCACCAGCGCGTTCCAGCGATCCTCGGCGATGCCATGGGCGGCGGGGCTGGGCACCTCCAGCTCCGCGTTCAGGGCGCGCAGCTCCTCCAGCAGCTTCGCGCCGGCTACCTGGTCGGCATCGCCCGGCGCGGCGCAGCCGATGCAGCGCGCGGCCTCCGCGTAGCGCGGCAGGGCGGCGTGCAGGCCGAACTCGGTGACGGCCGGCAGCAGCATGGCGTTGGAAAGCCCGTGCGGCACGTGGAAATGCGCGCCGATCGGCCGCGACATGCCATGCACCAGCGCCACCGAGGCGTTGGAGAAGGCCAGCCCCGCCAGCGTGGCGCCCAGCATCATCGCCTCGCGCGCCGCCGCGTCCTCCGGCCGGTGCCAGACGCCGCGCAGGTTCGGGCCGATCAGGCGCATCGCCTCGCGCGCGTACATGTCGCTGACAGCGTTCGCGCGCTTGCTGACGAAGGCCTCCAGCGCATGGGTCAGGCTGTCTATGCCGGTGTCGGCCTTGGTGCGGCGCGGCACGGTGGCGGTGAGGTCATGGTCCACGATGGCGGCCAGCGGCAGGGCGCCGAGGCCGGCGATCAGCATCTTCTCGTCGCTCTGCGTGTCGGTGATGACGGTGAAGCGCGTCGCCTCGCTGCCCGTGCCGGCGGTGGTGGGGATGCAGATGACGGGCAGCGCCGCCTGGTCCGCCGCGAAGGGCACCTTGAAGTCGCGCATGCGCGCGCCCTCCGGCGCGGCGGCGAGGATGGCCATGGCCTTGGCGGTGTCCATCGGGCTGCCGCCGCCGAAGCCCAGCAGCACGTCGTAATCCCCGGCGCGGATGGCGGCGACGCCGGCGGCGATCACCACGTCGGTCGGGTCGGGCACGGTGTCGCTGAACACGCCCGGCTGCATGCCGGCCGCGCGCAGCGGCGCCAGCAGCTTCTCCACCGTACCGGAGGAGACCATCCATGGGTCCGTCACCACCAGGGGCCGGGAGAAGCCGAACTGCGCCAGCAGCGCCCCGGCGCGGCCGAGGCTGCCGCCGCCGACCAGCATCTGGCGGGGCGCGACGAGGGACATGACCATGGGCGTTTCCTAAGCTGCACCGGCCTTCGCGTAGAGCGCCAGCCGGCACGCCGCATTCGGCGCGAGGCCGCCGGAAAAGTCCAGCCCCGCCGGCGGCAACGCATCGGCGAAGTGGCAGGCCACGCCGTCCACCAACGCCGGCTCCTCCCTCGCGCAGCGTTCCTGCGCGAAGGGGCAGCGCGTGCGGAAGCGGCAGCCGGATGGCGGGTTGAGCGGGCTGGGCAGGTCGCCCCCCAGCGGAACGATGCGGCCGCGCCGCGCGGGGTCCGGGTGCGGGATGGCCGCCAGCAGGGCGCGCGTGTAGGGGTGGCGCGGATTGGCGAAGAGCGCCGCTTTCTCCTGCACCTCGACGATGCGGCCCAGATACATCACCGCGATGCGGTCGGCGACGTGCTTCACCACCGCCAGGTCATGCGCGATGAAGAGGTAGGCGAGGCCCAGGCGCCGCTGGAGGTCGCGCAGCAGGTTGACCACCTGCGCCTGGATGGAGACGTCCAGCGCGCTCACCGGCTCGTCGCACACGACCAAGTCCGGCCCGGCGGCCAGGGCGCGGGCGATGCCGATGCGCTGGCGCTGCCCGCCGCTGAACTCGTGCCCGTAGCGCGCGGCGTGGAAGGGCGCGAGGCCCACCAGCCCCAGCAGCTCCTCCACCCGCGCGCGGCGGCTGCGCGCATCGCCGATGCCATGCACCTCCAGCGGCTCGGACAGCGTCTGCGCCACGGTGTAGCGCGGGTTGAGCGAGGCGTAGGGGTCCTGGAAGACGATCTGCGCCCGGCGGCGGAAGGCCTTCAGCGCCGCGCGGTCCAGCGTGGTGATGTCCACGCCGTCGAAGCGCACGCGGCCGGCGGAGGGCTCGATCAGGCGCAGCGCCAGGCGCGCCGTGGTGGACTTGCCGCAGCCGGATTCCCCGACCAGGGCCAGCGTCTCGCCGCGCCTCACGGCGAAGGACACGCCATCCACCGCGCGCACCGTGCCGATGCGCCTCGCGCGGATGATCCCCTCCGTGACCGGGTAATGCTTGGCGAGGTCCTCGACCTCCAGCAAGGGCGTGGTCATGCGGCCACCGCGTCTTCCACCGGCGCGCGGATGCAGCGCGCGGCATGGCCGGGCGCGATGTCGCGCAGCTCCGGAATGGCGTCGTCGCAGGCGGCGATGGCGAAGGGGCAGCGCGGGGCGAAGCGGCAGCCGGGCGGCAGGGCGAAGGGCGGCGGCACGGCGCCGCGGATGGCCAGCAGGCTTTCCCGCTCCTCGTCCAGCCGGGGGATGCTGCCCAGCAGGCCCAGCGTGTAGGGGTGCTGCGGGTCGTCGAACAGGGCGGGCGCGGCGGCGCGCTCCACCACGCGGCCGGCATACATCACCGCCACCTCGTCCGCCATCTCCGCCACCACGCCCAGGTCATGGGTGATGAGGATGATGGCCATGCCCGTCTCGGCCTGGAGCTCGCGCAGCAGGTCGAGGATCTGCGCCTGCACCGTCACGTCCAGCGCCGTGGTCGGCTCGTCGGCGATCAGCAGCTTGGGGTTGCCGGCCAGCGCCATGGCGATCATCACGCGCTGGCGCATGCCGCCGGAAAGCTGGTGCGGGTATTCGTCGAAGCGGCGCTCCGGGCTGGGGATGCGCACGCGCCGCAGCGCCTCGATGCCGCGGTTGCGGAGTTCGGCGCGTGACAGGCCGGGCTCGTGCGCCTTCAGCCCCTCCGTCACCTGGAAGCCGACGCTGTGCACCGGGTTCAGCGAGGTCATCGGCTCCTGGAAGATCATCGCGATGTCGCGGCCGCGCACCGCGCGCATCTGCGCGTGGGTGAGGGCGGCGAGGTCCCGCCCTTCCAGCAGCACGCGCCCGGCGGCGATGCGCCCGGGATGGGCCACGAGGCGCATGATGGAGAGCGACAGCACCGACTTGCCGCAGCCGCTTTCCCCCACCACGCCCAGGGTGCGCCCGCGCTGCACCGCCAGCGAGACGCCGTCCACCGCCGGCACGTCGCCGCCGCTGGTGCGGAACACCGTCCGCAGCCCCTCGACCCGCAGGAGCGGCGCATGGTCCGGCGTCGAGGGTTGCGCCGCGCCGGTATCGGGCGCCATCACAGCCAAGGGAAGGTCGGCCGGACGATCTGCTCCACCGGGCGGTGCGCCCAGTCCTGCTCGGTCGCCTTGCCGACCACGCGCTTCTGCGCCTCGGCCAGGCGCGCGGCGGCCTGGCGGAAATCCATGGTCAGCACCTCGCCATCCTTCACCACCTGGCGGCCATCCACGAAGACATCCTTCACCGCACGGTCGCCGGCCGCGTAGATCAGCGAGCGCACCGGGTCGTGGCGCGGCTGCATGCGCGGGTGCGTGGCGTCCACCAGCACCAGGTCGGCGCGGCAGCCGGGGGCCAGCCGGCCGATATCCTCGCGCCCCAGGGCACGGGCGCCGCCGATGGTGGCGGCGTCGAACACATCCGTGGTGGACATGGTGCGCGGGTTGCCCGCCTGGGTGCGCGCGAGGTAGGCGACCAGGCGCAGCTCATCCAGCATGTTGTGCGGGTAGGTGTCGGTGCCCACACCCATGTTGACGCGGTTCCGCACGTAGCGGCCGAAATCCTTCATGGTGATGCCGCGGCGCGCGAAGACGGTGGGGCAATGCGCCACGGTGGCGCCGGTCTCGGCCAGGATGCCCAGGTCGGCATCGGTGTGCCAGCGCGTGCTCGGGTGGTCGTCCAGGAAGATGCCGTGGCCGATGATCGCCTTCTCGTCCAGCAGGCCCATCTGGTGCAGCCACTGGATGGGCGTGAAGCCCTCGCGCCGGGTGATCTCGTGGAACTCCACCACGCTCTGCGCGGCGTGAATCTGCCAGGAGATGCCGCGCGCGCGCGCCTCCGCACGGGAATCGCGCAGCAATTCCGGGGAGCAGGTGTCAATCTGCGCCGGGCAGGCCATGCCGAAGAGCAGGCCCGACGGGTGCTGCTCGGCGCGCTGGATCAGGCTGAACGCCTCCTCCATCGCCTTCACGCCGGCGGCCTCATCCCACTCGTATTCCACCACATGGCCGTTCTTCGTGAACCAGCGCGCCGAGCGGAACATGGGCGCGATGCACACGCGCATGCCGGCCTCGGCCAGCAGGTCCAGCCAGCCCGGATGCGCCATGGAGAGGTCGGCCAGGGTGGTGACGCCGGAGAGCAGCAGCTCGCTCAGCGCCACGCGCACGCAATCCGGCACCGCCTCCGCATCCGATCGGAAGATCGGCATGAACTCGTAGAGCGAGGAGTTGTAGAGGCCGGGGCTGCCGATCTCGTCCAGCAGCCCCTTGTTCATCGGCTCGCTGGTGGGGTGCGAGTGGATGTTGACCAGCCCGGGCATGACCATCATGCCCGAACCATCAATCACCTCATCCGCCGCGCCGTCGAAGCCGCGGCCGACGAAGGTCAGCACGCCGTCGCACCACGCCACGTCGGCGCCGGGCATGTAGGCGTGGCGCTTCGCCGATGCGTCCCAGGCGACGACCAGCTCGGCGTTGCGGATCAGGGTGGTGGGCATCAGCGCACCGTCCGCACGTCGAGCAGCTTGTAGAGCCCCGCGCCATACAGCCCATGCGCCCGCACGCCCTGCACGCGGTTGGAGCTGAACAGCGTCAGCGAGGTGCGCGCCACGGTCAGCCAGGGCGCCTGCTCGGCCAGCTGGCGCTGCACCAGGGCGGCGTTGCGCGCGCGCTCGGCGGGGTCGAGCGCGGAGCGGCCGGCCTCCAGCCAGGCATCCGTCTGCGGGTTGGCCCAGTTCATCCGGTTCGGCGTCGGCCGGTTGCGGCTGTGCCAGTAGAGGTTCAGCGCATCGGTCGCGCTCACATACGGGTAGCTCAGGAAGAAGGCGTCGAATTCCTGCGTCGCCAGCCGGCCCCAGGCCACGGTGGCGTCGAAGAGCTGGATGCGCATCTCGATGCCCACCTGCCGCAGCGCCTGCTGGATGATCTCGCCCATGCGCTGGTTGTCCAGCGTGTTGATGGCATAGGTCAGGAAGGTGGCGCGCTGGCCGTCCTTCACCCGCACGCCGTCGGGCCCGGGGCGCCAGCCGGCTTCCTCCAGCGTGCGGATGGCGGCGGCGCGGTCGAAGCCCGGCACCATGCGGTCGCTCTCGGCGTCGAAGTCCACCGCGTTGGGGTTGACGATGTTGCGCGCGGGCTCCGCCGTGCCGGCCCAGACGGCGCGCACCAGCGCCGGGCGGTCCACCGCCATGTGCACGGCCCGGCGGATGGCCAGGTCGCTCACCACCGGCTTGTCCACCTTGAAGCCCATGAACACGTCCCAGAAGTAGTTGGGCTGGGTGTGGCGCTGCACCGTGGGCACGCGCGACAGCGCCTCGACGAAGGCGGGCGGGATGTATTGGGTGATGTCCGCCTGCCCGGCCTGCAAGGCGGCGACGCGCGCCGCGGCCTCGGGGATCACGCGCCAGGTCACGCGCTCCAGCTGGGCGGGGCCGCGGTTCGTGTAGAATTCGGGTCCCCAGCGATAGGCGGCGTGGCGGTTCAGCACCAAATCCTGCCGCGGCGTCCAGCTGCCCCAGCAGAAGGGGCCGGTGCCGTTGAAGCCCTGCACGCCGAAATTGTCGCCCAGCCGCTCCACCGTCGCCGGGTCCACGGCGGAGGCGAAGTAGAGGGTGAGCTGGCTCAGCAGCTCGCTGAACGGGCGGTTCAGCTCATAGCGCAGGGTGAAGTCGTCGGTGGCCGTGATCTCCTTCACGTCGCCGGCGCGCCAGGCCACGGGGCTGGTGACGCGCGGCGTGGTGCGGCCGATCCAGCGGTTCAGGCTGAAGGCCATATCCTGCGCGCGGAAGGGCTTGCCGTCGCAGAAGGTCACGTCGCGCCGCAGGTGGAAGGTATAGACCAGGCCGTCGGGCGAGACCTCCCACCGCTCGGCCAGCAGGGGCTGGATGGTGCGCATGTCGGGCGCCATCGCCACCAGCGTGTCGCTCAGCATGGTCAGCACCTCGCCGGCCGCCAGCGCCGTGGTGCGCGCGGGGTCATAGCGGTCGGCGTCAATCTCGCGCATGATGACGACCTGGTTGCGCGCGGGCGCCTGGGCCTGGGCAACTCCTGTGAGGCCGATGGCCGCCAGCGCGGCGAGCGTTGCACGTCGAAGCATGGTCCCGTCTCCTTCGTTATCCGTTGGGTGCCAGCGGACGGCAAAGCCGTCCGAGCGCGCTTCTGCGCGCCGCGGCAAGTGCCGCGAAGCCAAGCGCGCGGATGAGATCGG
>JBEQBS010000056.1:0-12983 GCA_041639675.1 Rubritepida sp.
CTGCCAGGGCGCCGAGTTCGCCCAACGCTTCCGCGCCCTCGCCGCTGCGCGCCATCGCGCGCACCTGGGCGGAGAGCGCGCGCGCCGCATCCGCCTCCAGGCCCCGCACCGCGCCCGCCAGCAGGTCGGCGCTGGCCTGGGACACGTCGCAGCCGCGGCCCATGAAGCTGGCCTGCGCGATGCGCGTGCCCTCCATCGCCAGGAACACCTCCACCCGGTCGCCGCAGAGCGGGTTGTCGCCGCGCGCGCTCGCATCCGCGCATTCCAGCCTCGCGCGGTGGCGCGGGTTGCGCGCGTGGTCGCGGATCGGCGCGGCGTAGAGGCCTTCCAGCGCGTCGCTCACCGGAAGAACCGCCGGGCGTCGCGCAGCGCATCGGCCAGCGCGTCCACCTCCGCCATCGTGGTGTAGAGGCCGAAGGAGGCGCGGGCCGAGCCGCCCTCCTGGCCCAGCCGCGCATGCAGCGGCTCGGCGCAATGCCGGCCGGCGCGGATGCAGATGCCTCGGCTGTCCAGGAAGGTGGACAGGTCATGCGGATGCGCCGCATCCAGCGCGAAGGAGAAGACGCCGCCGCGGTCCTGCGCCGCGCCCAGCAGCGTCAGCCCCTCGACCTCCGGCAGCACGCGCATGGCGTGGTCCACCAGGGCGCGCTCATGCGCCTCGATGGCCTCCATGCCGATCGCCTCGACATACTCGACCGCCGCCTTGAGGCCCTGCGCCTCGATGATGGCGGGGGTGCCGGCCTCGAAGCGCGCCGGCGGCTCGGCCCAGGTGAACCCGTCCATCGTCACGGTGTTGATCATGTCGCCGCCGCCGAGGAAGGGCGGCATGGCGGCGAGCAATTCGTGCTTCGCGTAGAGCACGCCGATGCCGGTGGGGCCGTACAGCTTGTGGCCGGTGAAGACGTAGAAATCGGCATCCAGCGCCTGCACGTCCACGCGCCGGTGCACCGCGGCCTGGGAGCCATCCAGCAGCACCCGCGCCCCGGCCTCGTGCGCCATGCGCGCGATGGCGGCGGCCGGCGTCACGGTGCCCAGCACGTTGGACATGTGCGTGACGGCGACGAGGCCCACATCGCCCTTCGCCAGCTCCGCGCGCAGGCTGTCCAGGTCCAGCTCGCCGCGGTCGGTGACGCGGATCGTGCCCAGCCCGATGCCCAGCCCGGCATCGCGCAGCATGTGCCAGGGGACGAGGTTGGCGTGGTGCTCCATCTCGCTCACCAGCACGCGCTGGCCGGGCTTCAGCACCCCGCGCCCGAAGGAGTGGGCGACAAGGTTGATGGCGTTGGTGGAGGAACCGGCGAAGACGATCTCCTCCGGCCGTGCGGCGTTGAGGAAGCGCTGCACCGTGGCGCGCGCCGCCTCGTGGTTCTCGGTGGCCAGCTCGCTCAGGTGGTAGGCGCCGCGATGGACGTTGGCATAGGCCGTCTCCATACAGGCGCGCATCGCGTCCATCACCTGGCGCGGCTTCTGGGCGGAGGCGCCGCTGTCGAGGAAGACCAGCGGGTGGCCGTGCACGCGCTGCGCCAGGATGGGGAAGTCCTGGCGGATGCGCGCGACGTCGAAGCCGGTCTGGTTCATGTCCATGGTCAGGCCGCCTCGCGCTCCCACCAGCCGGCCACCGCCTCGTCCAGCGCGGCGCGGGCGGCATCGTCGGTCACGCCCTCCACCGCCTCGGTCAGGAAGGCCTGCACCAGCATGGCGCGCGCCTCGCGCTCCGGCACGCCGCGGGCGCGCAGGTAGAAGAGCTGGTCGGGGTCCAGCGCGCCCACCGTGGCGCCGTGGCTGCACTTCACGTCGTCGGCGTAGATCTCCAGCTGCGGCTTGGCGTTGATCTCGGCTTCCTCGCTCAGCAGCAGGGCCTGGTTCATCTGGTAGCCATCGGTGCGCTGCGCCGCCTGGCGCACCAGGATCTTGCCCTGGAACACCCCGCGCGCACGCCCGGCCAGCACCGTCTTCACCGTCTGCCGGCTGGGGCAGTCCGGCGCGGCGTGGTCGAGGAAGGTGGTGATGTCGGCGTGCTGGCCATCGGCGGCCAGCTGCGCGCCGTTCAGGTGCGCGGCCGCCTTCGGGCCCTGCAGCGCCACATGCATCTCCCCGCGCGCCAGCCGGCTGCCGGCATTCAGCGTGAAGCTGTCATAGGTGCCGCCCGCCGCCACGGCCGCGCGCACCGTGGCCAGGTGGAAGGCCGCGCGCCCTTCGCGCTGCACGCGCACATGCGTCAGCGTCGCGCCCCCGGCCACGCTCACGTCGAAGACCGGGTTGTGCAGGTAGGCCGCGCCCGCCGGGCCGGCGCTGGTTTCCAGCAGGGTCAGCGAGGCGCCCTCGCCCAGCCGCACCACGTGGCGCGGATGGAAGGCGATGGGCCGGCCGGCATGGGCAGCCAGGGACAGCAGCTCCAGCGTGCCGCCCTCCGTGCCCGCCGGCAGGTCGAGGAAGATCCCATCCTCCCACAGCATGGCGTTCAGCGCCGCCATGGGCTGGCCTTCCGCGGGGCGCATCAGCGCCGCCGCCTCATCCAGCCGCGCCAGCACGGAGCCGGCCCAGTCGGGCAGGGCGGAAAGGTGGGCGGCGAAGCGCCCATCCACGAAGACGGCGCGATGCGCGCCGCGCATCGGCGGCAGGGCAGGGTGCTCCACCGCATCGGTCAGCGCCTCGGCGAAGCCGATCTGCGCCAGGGCGCCGAGGTCGGTGTAGCGCCATTCCTCCACGCGCCGGTTCGGCAGGCCGCGTTCGCGCAGCAGGGCGGCGCCGTCCTCGCGCAGCGAAACCGGGCCGGGCAGGCGGGCGCGCAGCCCCTCGAAGCGCGCCAGGAAGGCGGCGGAGCCGGAGGAGAGCGCGTTCATGCCGCGCTCGCGCCGTAGCCTTGCGCCTCCAGCTCCAAGGCCAGCTCCTTGCCGCCGGAGCGCACGATGCGCCCGCCCATCAGCACATGCACGCGGTCGGGCACGATGTAGGTCAGCAGGCGCTGGTAGTGGGTGATGACCAGCGCGGAGAAGCCAGGGCCCCGCAGCGCGTTCACGCCCTCGCTGACGATGCGCAGCGCGTCAATGTCCAGCCCCGAATCCGTCTCGTCCAGGATGGCGAGGGAGGGGGTCAGCAGCGCCATCTGCAGCACCTCGTTGCGCTTCTTCTCGCCGCCGGAGAAGCCCACGTTGACGTTGCGCTTGAGCATCTCGTCGCTCATCTGCAAGGCCTTCAGCTTCTCGCGCGCCAGCTTGAGGAAGGCCATGGCGTCCACCTCCTTCTCGCCGCGCGCGCGCCTCTGCGCGTTCAGCGCGGTGCGCAGGAAGTTGGCGTTGCCCACGCCGGGCAGCTCCACCGGATACTGGAAGGCCAGGAAGACGCCGGTGGCCGCGCGCTCCTCCGGTTCCATCGCCAGCAGGTCCACCCCGTTGAAGGTGACGCTGCCGCCGGTGATCTCGTAGCCCTCGCGCCCGCTCAGCACGTAGGAGAGGGTGGACTTGCCCGAGCCGTTGGGGCCCATGATGGCGTGCACCTCGCCCATCGGCAGCTCCAGGTCCACGCCCTTGAGGATCTGCTTGCCCTCGACCTCGGCGGTCAGCCCTTCGATGCGCAACATCAACCGACACTCCCTTCCAGGCTGATCGCAAGCAGCTTCTGCGCCTCGACCGCGAATTCCATCGGCAGCTCCTTCAGCACCTCGCGGCAGAAGCCGTTGACGATCAGGCCCACCGCCTCCTCCTCGTTCAGCCCGCGCGCGCGGCAGTAGAAGAGCTGGTCCTCGGCGATGCGCGAGGTCGTCGCCTCGTGCTCGATCTTCGCGGAGGGGCAGCGGTTCTCGATGTAGGGAACCGTATGCGCGCCGCACTGGTCGCCGATCAGCAGGCTGTCGCACTGGGTGAAGTTGCGCGCGCCCTTCGCCTTGGCGCCGATCTTCACCAGGCCGCGATAGGTGTTCTGGCTGCGCCCGGCGCTGATGCCCTTGGACACGATGGTGGACTTCGTGTTCCGCCCGATATGGAACATCTTGGTCCCGGTATCGGCCTGCTGGAAGTTGTTGGTCACGGCCACCGAGTAGAACTCGCCCACCGAATCATCGCCTTGCAGGATGCAGGAGGGATACTTCCAGGTGACGGCGCTGCCCGTCTCCACCTGCGTCCAGGAAATCTTGGAGCGCGCGCCGCGGCAGGCGCCGCGCTTGGTGACGAAGTTGTAGATGCCGCCCTTGCCCTCGGCGTCGCCGGGGTACCAGTTCTGCACGGTGCTGTACTTGATGGTGGCGTCGTCCATCGCCACCAGCTCCACCACCGCGGCGTGCAGCTGGTTCTCGTCGCGCTGCGGCGCCGTGCAGCCCTCCAGGTAGCTGACGTGGCTGCCGGCATCGGCGATGATGAGGGTGCGCTCGAACTGGCCCGTGCTCTTGGCGTTGATGCGGAAATAGGTGCTCAGCTCCATCGGGCAGCGCACGCCCTTGGGGATGTAGACGAAGCTGCCATCGGTGAAGACGGCGCTGTTCAGGCAGGCGAAGAAATTGTCGCCCTGCGGCACCACGCTGCCCAGGTATTGCCGCACCAGCTCCGGGTGCTCCTGCACCGCCTCGCTGATCGAGCAGAAGATGATGCCGTGCTTCGCCAACTCGCCGCGGAAGGTGGTGGCGACGCTCACGCTGTCGAACACCGCATCCACCGCCACCGGCATGCGCCCGCTGTCGGCCGGGCTCTCGCCCGCGCCCTCGACGCCGGCGAGGATCGCCTGCTCCTTCAGCGGGATGCCGAGCTTGGCGTAGGTCTTCAGCAGCTCCGGGTCCACCTCGTCGAGGCTCTTCGGCCCGGCCTTCTTCACCGGCGCGGCGTAGTAGTAGGCATCCTGGTAATCAATGCGCGGGTAGTTGACGGCGGCCCAGTCGGGCTCCTCCATCTTCTGCCACATCGCGAAGGCCTTCAGCCGCCATTCCAGCAGCCAGGCCGGCTCCTTCTTCTTGGCGGAGATGAAGCGGACGATCTCCTCGTTCAGCCCCTTGGGGGCGAACTCCATCTCGATCTCGGTCTCGAAGCCCCACTTGTAGCCGCCCTCCTGGGCGGCCTCGATGGTCTCGATGGTCTCGGCGACGGCGGGCATGGCGGCTCCCTGGACTTATTCTGCGGCGAGGCGGATCTGCGCCTCGGGAATGAAGGCGACCGGCGGCGGCGCGGCCAGCTCGGCGATGGTGATGCCAGACAGGGCATGGCGGATGGCGTCGTTCACCGGATCCCAGCGGCCGCGCATGCCGCATTGCCCCTGGCTCTCGCAGCCGCCGGCGCCGCCATCCACGCAGGCGGTCAGCGCGATCGGGCCATCGAAGGCGGTGATGACCTCGGGCAGGGTGATCTCCGCCAGCGGGCGGGCCAGCACGTAGCCGCCGCGCGCGCCGCGCAGCCCCACCACCAGCCCGCTGCCGGCCAGGATCTTCAGCACCTTGGCCACCGTCGGCTCGGCCAGGCCGGTGCGGGCGGCCAGCTCCGGCGCGCTCTGCCGTGCATCCGGTGCGGTGCCCATGCGGGCCAGCACCACCACCGCGTAATCCGTCAGGCGTGAGAGCTTCAGCACGGGTCTTCTCCTCGGCCCGCTGCAAATAGGACCCGTTGCGTCCTCTTTCCAGGGGCATGGTTGCAGGAAGTGCATGTGCCGGTTGCATGGCATCCCGCGCGCCGCCACCCTGCGCCCATGCCGATGATTCGCACGAAGGACGGGGTGGACCTGCATTACGAGGAGGCCGGGGATGGCCGCCCGCTGGTCTTCGTGCATGAATTCGCCGGCGACGCCCTGTCCTGGGAGCCGCAGCTGCGCTTCTTCTCCCGCCGTTTCCGCTGCATCGCCTACAATGCCCGCGGCTACCCGCCTTCCTCGGTGCCCGCCGCCTACAGCCAGGATCTGGCGCGCGACGACCTCCTCGCCGTGATCGAGGGGCTGGACCTGGCGCCGGCCCATGTGGTCGGCCTCTCCATGGGCGCCTTCGCCACGCTGCACCTGGGCCTCAGGGCGCCGCACCTCGCGCGCTCGCTCACCGTGGCCGGCGTCGGCTACGGCGCGCAGCCGGCGGCGCGCGAGCGCTTCCGGCAGGAGCTGGACGCCACGGTGGCGCTGCTGCGGCAGGAGGGGGTGGGCGCCTTCGCCGCGCGCTACGCCGCCGGCCCCGCGCGCCTGGCATTCCGCGACAAGGACCCGCGGGGATATGCGGCGTTCGCCGCCAGCCTCGCCACCCATTCCGCCGAGGGCAGCGCCGGCACCATGCTGGGCGTGCAGCGCGAGCGCCCGTCCCTGTATGACCTGGAACCCGCCCTGCGCCGCATCACGACGCCCACCATGCTGATCGCCGGCGACGAGGACGATGCCTCGCTGGACGCCACGCTCTGGCTCAAGCGCACCATCCCCTCCTCCGGCCTCGCCGTCTTCCCGCGCAGCGGCCACACGCTGAACCTGGAGGAGCCGGAGCTGTTCAACCGCACCCTGCTGGACTTCCTGACCGCCGTGGATGGCGGCGCCTGGAAAGGCCGCGCCGCCCCGCCCGGCGACTCCATCATCAGGTGAAGGTCAGGCCGACCGTCCCCAGCCCCTCGAACTCCACCTCCACCGCGCAGGGGCCGTCCAGCCAGATCGGCGGCGTCACGCTGCCCAGCCAGACCACCTGGCCGGCGCGCAGCCCGCCGAATTCCCGCGCGGCGGGGGACTTGGCCAGCCAGCGCAGCGCCTCCAGCGGGTGGCCCAGCAGGTCCCGGCCATGGCCGCCGCCCATCACGGTGCCATCCACCCGCAGCTCGCCGCGGATGGCGGCGAGGTCCAGCCCGCGCCAATTGGCCGGCGCCGCGCCCAGCACCCCGGCGGCGTGGAAGACGCAATCCGCCACAAGGGTGGGCGTGCCCAGCACCCCAAGGTCGCCGTAGCGCTTCTCGACAACCTCGATGGCCGGGAAGACCTCCGCCACGTCATCCACCCCGGCATCGGCGCCGAAGGGGATGTCGCGCGCCAGCCGGAGGCCGACCTCGCATTCCACGCCGGGGTGCAGGAAATCGGCGAAGCGCAGCGCCGTGCCGTCGGCATGCGGGGAGGAGGCGGGCACGAAGCCGGCGGCCGGGCCGGACAGGCCCAGATAGTCCTGCATCTGCCTCGTCGTCGCGCCGATCTTGAAGCCGAAGGGCGGGATGGCGCCGGTGCGCTCCGCCACGCGGCGCTGCGCGGCATAGCCGGCATCCAGGTCCTTCGGCGCGGCATCGCCCAGCGGTTCCAGCACCCGCTTCAGGCGGCGGGCCTCCAGGATCAGGTCGGCAGCGTCCATCATTCCCTCCCAAGCTCATACAACGCCACGGCGGCCGCGGCGGAGACGTTGAGGCTTTCCATCGCGGGGCGGATCGGCAGCCGCACCAGCTCGTCGCAGGCCTCGCGCGTCAGGCGGCGCATGCCCTCGCCCTCGGCGCCCAGCACCAGGGCGACGCGGCGCCCCGCGAGGCCGGATTGGGCCAGCGTCACCGGCCCCGCGGCCTCCAGCCCCACCACCCAGAGCCCGGCCTGCTTCAGCGATTCGATGGCGCGCGCCAGGTTCACCTCGCGCAGCACCGGCACCACCTCCAGCGCGCCGCTCGCCGCGCGGGCCAGGGCGCCGGTCTCGGGCGGGGCGTGGCGGTCCTGCATCACCACCGCCGCGGCGCCGAAGGCGGCGGCCGAGCGCAGGATGGCGCCGACATTGCGCGGGTCCGTCACCTGGTCCAGCACCAGCACGGGGCCGGTGCTCTGCTCCATCGCCACGGGGAGCGCGGGCGGCACCAGGGGTTCCACCAGCAGGGCGGCGCCCTGGTGCACGGCATCGGCGCCCACGGTGCGGTCCAGCCGGTCGCGCTCGGCGATCTCGGGGGTGATGCGCCAGGGGGAAGGGACGCGCTCGGCCAGCTCGGCCTCGGCGCCGCGCGTCACCAGCAGGCGGCGCAGGCGGCGGGCGGGGTTGGCGAGCGCGGCGGCGACGGCATGGATGCCATGGAGCCACACCCCGTCCTCGGTCGCGGCGGCGGGCGTGGCGGGCGGGCGATGGGGGCGGCGGCGCATCGGGGCATCAAGCGGCGGATGGGCCGCGCTGGCAAGCCTGGGCGCCGTGCGCTAGGAAGGGTGCGGGCCCTTGTGGCGCAACGGTAGCGCATCCGATTTGTAATCGGGAGGTTGCAGGTTCAAATCCTGTCGGGGGCACCAGCGCCTGCCAGCATCCCCACCAGCCCGGCCCCGCCGGCCTCGATGAGCGGCGGCACCGGCGTGCCCGCCAGCGCGGCCGCCCGCACCTCGCCCGGCGGGTGGCCGTAGGTGGCACGGAACACGCGGCTGAAGGCGCTGGGATCATGGAAGCCATGGGCCAAGGCCAGGGCGGCGATCGTCCGGCGCGCCTGCGCGGGGTCGCACAGCGCGTCATGGACCATGGCCAGGCGCATGCGCTGCACCTGCCGCGCCACCCCGCCATCGGCCTCGAAGGCGCGATACAGCGTGGAGCGCGCGACGCCAACCGCCTGGGCGATCCGCCCGGGGGTGAGGCGCGAGGAGCCCAGGTTCTGCTGCACCACCCGGCGCACCCGCTCGCGCAGCAGCAGCAGCCCCGTCCCGCCAGGCCCCTGCGCCTCCGCCGCCGCGGGGGGCAGGGTGGCCAGCAGGCAGGCGGCGACCATGCCGCGCATCGCTTCCGTCAGCGCCGGCCGGTCCTCCGGCCGCGCCTCCGCCAGCCGGCCGGGCATGGCCAGCAGCAGGTCTGCCAGCAGCCCGGCCGGGCCGCCGACCTGGATGCCGGGCGGCAGGCGGGACAGGCCGGAGGTCAGGCCCGGGAAGGCGTCGCGCGGGATGGAGAGCGACACCCATTCCGCCGCCTCCCATTCCCCCACATAGCCATCGGCGAGGTTGTAGAGCACCGGCTGGCCCGGCGCGGAATGCAGCGCCGCCTCGCCCAGCCGGGTGCGCACCCGCCCGCTGCGGGCCACGCGCAGCACCCAGTGGTCCAGCCCGTCCCGCGCCGCGTGGCGCGGCAGGCGGGCCATGCGCATGGCGGGCGTGCGGTTGCTGGTCAGCAGCATGGCGCCCAGCCGCCACGCCTCGCAGCGCGCGGCGAAGCGCGGGCGGGCCTCGGGCGGCACGGCGATCTCGTTCAGCGCGCCGAACTGCGCCTGCCAGGCATCGAAGGCCTGGCCGGGCGGCAGCCCGTCGGTCGCGAAGGTGAAGTCCGGCATCTGCTGCATGCGCATGCACGCTAGCAGGGGCGTCCCAGCATGGGCATCCGCAAAACCCGCAGGCTTCCCATGCGGCGGCGGGTGGCCGCGCGCCGCCATCCGCGGTAGAGGGCGCGGTCCATGCCGGCCACTCCCGAACAGGTGCTGCACGAGGTCTTCGGCCATGGCGGCTTCCGCGGCCGCCAGGGCGAGGTGGTGCGCCATGCCTGCGAGGGCGGCTCCGCCCTGGTGCTGATGCCCACCGGCGGCGGCAAGTCCCTGTGCTTCCAGGTGCCCGCCCTGGTGCGCGAGGGGCTGGCCATCGTCGTCTCCCCCCTCATCGCCCTGATGGAGGACCAGGTGGCGGCGCTGCGCCAGCAGGGCGTGGCCGCCGCCGCCCTGCATTCGGAGCTGGAGGAGGAGGAGCGCCGCGCCATCTGGCGCGACATCATGGGCGGGCGCCTCAAGCTCCTCTACGTCTCGCCCGAGCGGCTGGTGATGGAGGGGATGCTGGAGCGCCTGGCCGAGCGCCCCATCGCGCTCTTCGCGGTGGACGAGGCACATTGCATCTCGCAATGGGGCCATCACTTCCGCCCCGAATACCGCGCGCTGACCACCCTGCACGAGCGCTTCCCCGGCGTGCCGCGCCTGGCCCTGACCGCCACCGCCGACCCCCGCACCGCCGAGGACATCCGCCGCCTGCTGGGGCTGGAGGATGCGCCGGTCTTCCGCTCCTCCTTCGACCGGCCGAACATCCACCTCGCCGCCATCCCGCGCGACGCCGAGCGCGCGCAGCTGCGCGCCTTCCTGCGCGGGCAGGAGGGCACGGGCATCATCTACTGCGGCACCCGCGCGCGCTCGGAATCCACCGCCGAATGGCTGCGCGCCGACGGGCACGAGGCGCTGGCCTTCCACGCCGGCATGGACGCCGGCGCGAAGCGCGAGGCGCATCGCCGCTTCGCCCGCGGCGAGCAGGTGGTGATGTGCGCCACCATCGCCTTCGGCATGGGCATTGACCGGCCCGACGTGCGCTTCGTCGCCCACCTCTCGCTGCCGCAGGGGCCGGAGGGGTGGTACCAGGAGATCGGCCGCGCCGGGCGCGACGGGCTGCCGGCCCGCGCCCTGCTTCTGTATGGCGCGCAGGACATCGCCCTGGCCCGCCACCGCATCGAGGACAGCCCGGCGGGGCCGGAGCAGAAGCGCATCGAGCGCGCGCGGCTGGACGCCATGGTGGGCATCGCGGAATCCGCCGGCTGCCGGCGACGCACCCTGCTGCGCTGCTTCGGCGAGGAGCTGGCGGAGGATTGCGGCCGCTGCGACACCTGCGCCAGCCCGCCGCGCCTGGTGGATGCCACGGTGGCGGCGCAGAAGCTGCTCTCCGCCGCGGTGCGCACCGGCGGGCGCTTCGGCCTGAACCACCTGGTGGACGTGCTGCGCGGCCGCGTGACGGACAAGGTGGCCCAGTTCGGCCATGACCGCCTGCCCACCTTCGGCAAGGGCAAGGAGGTGGCGGACGCCGCCTGGAAGGACGTGGCCCGCCAGCTGGTGGCCGAGGGCGCGCTGGACGTGGCGGTGCAGAACCACGGCGAGCTGGTGCCCACCGAGGCCGCCCGCCCGCTGCTGCGCGGGGAGCGCGCCTTCATGCTGCGCGAATCCTCCTTCCGCGCCACGGCAGCACGGGAGGACCGGGTGCCGCCCCCCTCGGACGACCCGCTCTTCGGCGCCTTGCGGGACTGGCGGCGGGAGCAGGCGAAGGCGCAGCAGGTGCCCGCCTACGTCATCTTCCACGACCAGACCCTGGCCGAGATCGCGCGCCGCCGCCCCGGCACGCTGGAGGAGCTGCGCCAGGTGCCCGGCGTGGGGGAAAGCAAGCTGCAACGCTATGGCGACGCCGTGCTGGCGGTGCTGGCCGCCTGAGGGACGCCGGGGCCAGCGCCGGAACGCGCATCCGTTGAAATCGCGCGCCATGCGCCTATCATTCCTTCCAACCAAGGAACGGGAGAGAATGATGGACGGACATGTCGGCCAGCCGGGCGCGGGCAAGTGCCCCTTCGGCCATGGCGCCCCCAAGCACGCCACCTTCGGCGGCCGCGGCAACAAGGACTGGTGGCCCAACCAGCTCAACCT
Source organism: Rubritepida sp. (assembly GCA_041639675.1). Lineage (GTDB taxonomy): Bacteria > Pseudomonadota > Alphaproteobacteria > Acetobacterales > Acetobacteraceae > Roseococcus. The sequence continues at coordinate 11,298 of JBEQBS010000056.1, forward strand.
CCGCATCCTGGCGCAGCATTCCTCCCTGAGCGACCCGCATCCGGGCTTCGACTACGCCAAGGCGTTCCAGGCGCTCGACCTCGACGCCGTGGTGAAGGACCTGCACGCGTTGATGACCGACAGCCAGCCCTGGTGGCCGGCGGACTGGGGGCATTACGGCGGCTTCTTCATCCGCATGGCCTGGCACGCCGCCGGCACCTATCGCACGGCCGATGGCCGCGGCGGCGCCGGCACCGGCCAGCAGCGCTTCGCCCCGCTCAACTCCTGGCCCGACAACGCCAACCTGGACAAGGCGCGCCGGCTGCTGTGGCCGATCAAGCGCAAGTACGGCAAGGCGCTGTCCTGGGCGGACCTCTTCGTGCTGACGGGCAACGTCGCGCTCGAATCCATGGGCTTCAAGACCTTCGGCTTCGGCGGCGGCCGCGCCGACGTGTGGGAGCCCGAGGAGGACGTGTTCTGGGGCGCCGAGGACACCTGGCTGGGCGATGAGCGCTACTCCGGCGACCGCGAGCTGGCCAACCCCCTGGCCGCCGTGCAGATGGGCCTGATCTACGTGAACCCGCAGGGGCCTAACGGCGTGCCCGACCCCCTGGCCTCCGCCCGCGACATCCGCGAGACCTTCGCGCGCATGGCGATGGATGACGAGGAGACGGTGGCGCTGGTGGCCGGCGGCCACACCTTCGGCAAGAGCCACGGCGCCGGTGATGCCGCCCATGTGGGGCTGGAGCCCGAGGGCGCCGCGATCCACGAGCAGGGCTTCGGCTGGACCAGCAGCTTCGGCAGCGGCAAGGGCGTGCACACCATCACCTCGGGCATCGAGGGCGCCTGGACCAACAACCCGACGCAATGGGACAACGGCTACTTCGACAACCTGCTGGGCCTGGACTGGGAGCTGACCAAGAGCCCCGCCGGCGCCTGGCAGTGGAAGCCCACCAACCCCGAGGCGCAGGCGGCGGTGCCCGACGCGCATGACCCCGCGCGGCGCAACCCGCCGATGATGACCACGGCCGACATGGCCCTGAAGCTGGACCCCATCTACGGCCCGATCTCGAAGAAGTTCCACGAGAACCCGGACCTCTTCGCCGATGCCTTCGCGCGGGCCTGGTTCAAGCTGACCCACCGCGACATGGGGCCGAAGGTCCGCTACCTCGGCAAGCTGGTGCCGGCCGAGGACCTGATCTGGCAGGACCCGCTGCCGCCGGTGGACCACCCGCTGATTGACGCCGCCGCCCAGGCGGCGCTGAAGGCCGAGGTCCTGGCCTCCGGGCTTTCGGTGGCGGAGCTGGCCTCCACCGCCTGGGCCTCCGCCTCCTCCTTCCGCGGCTCGGACAAGCGGGGCGGCGCCAATGGCGCGCGCATCCGCCTGAGCCCGCAGAAGGACTGGGAGGTGAACCAGCCGGCGCAGCTCGCCAAGGTGCTGGGCGTGCTGGAGGGCATCAAGGCGAAGTCCGATGCCGCCGGGCGCAAGGTCTCGCTGGCCGACCTGATCGTGCTGGCCGGCAATGCGGCGGTGGAGCAGGCGGCGAAGGCCGCCGGCGTGGAGGTGCAGGTGCCCTTCCACCCCGGCCGCACCGACGCCACGCCCGAACAGACCGACGCGGCCTCCTTCGCCGTGATGGAGCCGGCGCAGGACGGCTTCCGCAACTTCGCCAAGCCCGGCCAGCTGATGCCGGTGGAGGAGGCGCT
>JBEQBS010000057.1:0-12079 GCA_041639675.1 Rubritepida sp.
TGCGGCGCCGCTCCCCATGATCTAAAGACCGGGATGACACCCCCGGCCGGGTGATCCAAACACCCGGCCATCCGAGTGACGCGCGTTTCCTTGATTTTGGGAGGGCCATCATGGCCGAAGAGTTCCACCGCATCCGCCGCCTGCCGCCCTATGTCTTCGCCGAGGTGAACTCGGCCAAGGCCAAGGCCCGCGCGCAGGCGGAGGACATCGTGGACCTCGGCATGGGCAACCCCGACAGCCCGACGCCGCCGCACATCGTCGCCAAGCTGGTGGAGGCGGTGCAGGACCCGCGCACGCATCGCTACTCCATGTCCAAGGGCATCCCCGGGCTGCGCAAGGCGCTGGCCGGCTACTACGCGCGCCGCTTCGGCGTCAGCCTGGACCCGGAGACGGAGGTGGTCGCCACGCTCGGCTCCAAGGAGGGGCTGGCGAACCTGGCGCAGGCCATCACCTCGCCGGGCGACACCATCCTGGTGCCCAACCCGTCCTATCCCATCCACCAGTTCGGCTTCATCATCGCCGGGGCCACCGCGCGCTCCATCCCCTACACGCCGGATGACGCGATGCTGGCCGCGATCGTGCAGGCGTGCCGGCATTCGGTGCCCCGGCCCACGGCGCTGATCGTCAACTTCCCCTCCAACCCCACGGCGCTGCTCGCCTCCCGCGAATTCTACGCCGAGCTGGTGAAGGTGGCGAAGGCGAACGACCTCTTCATCCTCAGCGACCTCGCCTATGCCGAGCTGTATTTCGACGAGAGCAACCCGCCGCCGAGCGTGCTGGAGATCCCGGGCGCCAAGGACTGCACGGTGGAGTTCACCTCGCTCTCCAAGACCTACAACATGCCGGGCTGGCGCATGGGCTTCGCGGCCGGCAACCCGCGGCTGATGTCGGCGCTGGCGCGGGTGAAGTCCTACCTGGACTACGGCGCCTTCACGCCGATCCAGGTGGCCGCGGCGGCCGCGCTGAACGGCCCGCAGGATTGCGTGGCGGAGATGCGTGCCCTGTACCGCGAGCGCCGTGACGTGCTGGTGAAGGGGCTGCACCAGGCCGGCTGGGAGGTGCCGCCCTGCGAGGGCTCGATGTTCCTCTGGGCGCCGATCCCGGAGAAGTTCCGACACCTCGGCTCCGTCGGCTTCTCCAAGCTGCTGCTGGAGAAGGCGAAGGTCGCGGTGGCGCCCGGCATCGGCTTTGGCGAGTATGGCGACGGCCATGTCCGCATCGCGCTGGTGGAGAACAAGGAGCGCATCCGCCAGGCGCTGCGCGGCATCCGCGGCTTCCTGCAAGGGGACAACGTGGCGCCCGTCGAAGCGGCGGTGGCGAAGTGAGCGCGGCGCTGAAGCTGGGCGTCGCGGGCCTCGGCACGGTCGGGGCGGGCGTGGTCGCGCTGCTGCGGCAGAACGCGGCGTTGATCGCCGCGCGTGCCGGCCGGCCGATCGAGGTCGTCGCCGTTTCCGCGCGGGACCGCGGGCGCGACCGCGGCGTGGCGCTGGACGGGCTGCGCTGGCACGAGGACCCGGTGGCGCTGGCCGCCGACAACGACCTGGATGCCGTGGTCGAGGTGATGGGCGGCAGCGAAGGCCCGGCGCGCATCCTGGTGACGCGCGCGCTGGAGGCCGGCAAGGCGGTCGTCACCGCCAACAAGGCGCTGGTGGCGACGCATGGTGTGGAGCTCGCCGCGCTCTCCGCCCGCACCGGCGCCGCGCTGGGCTTCGAGGCCGCGGTGGCCGGCGGCATCCCCGCCATCAAGGCGCTGCGCGAGGGGCTGGCGGGCAATGCCGTGAAGCGCGTCGCCGGCATCCTGAACGGCACCTGCAACTACATCCTGACGGAGATGCGCCTGAAGGGCCTGCCCTTCGCCGAGGTGCTGAAGACCGCGCAGGACCTGGGCTATGCCGAGGCCGACCCGTCCTTCGACATTGACGGCGTGGATGCGGCCCACAAGCTCGCCATCCTGGCGGCGCTGGCCTTCGGGCGGCCGGTGGACCTGTCGGCCCTGCACATCGAGGGCATCCGCCACGTCTCCGCGCTGGACATCGCGCTGGCCGGGGAGCTGGGCTACCGCATCAAGCTGCTGGGCATCGCCAGCCGGGAGGCCGGGGGCGTCACCGCGCGCGTGCACCCGTGCATGGTGCCGGTTTCCAGCCCGATCGCCGCGGTGGATGGCGTGTTCAACGCCGTGCTGGCCGAGGGCGACGCGGTGGGGCAGATCATGCTGCAGGGCCGCGGCGCCGGGGCGGGGCCGACCGCATCGGCCGTGGTGGCCGACCTGGTGGACCTGGCGCGCGGCCGAGCCACGCCCGTCTGGGGCACCGAGGCGCCGACCGACTCGAGCCCCGCCCTGCCGATGGCGCGCCACCGCGGCGCGGCCTATCTGCGGCTGATGGTGCTGGACCAGCCGGGCGTGATCGCGGACGTGACGGGCATCCTGCGCGACCATGGCGTGTCGCTGGAATCCATGCTCCAGCGCGGCCGCGCGCCGGGTGAGGCGGTGCCGGTGGTGATGACCACCCATGAATGCGACGAAAGCCGCATGCAGGAGGCGCTGTCGCGCATCGCCGCCCTGCCGAGCGTGCTGGAGAAGCCCGCCATGATCCGCATCGAGGCCCTGTGATGATCCGCCGTTCGCTCATCGCCGCCGCCCTCCTGCTGCCCATTGCCGCGCAGGCGCAGGACACGCGGCTGCGCCTGTCCGAATCCGCCTCCGTACGCCGCGCGCCGGAGGAGGCCTTCGCCACGCTGCGCGCCGAGGCCCGCGCCGCCACCGCCGCCGGCGCCCAGGCGGCGGTGAACCGCACCGTGTCCAGCGCGATGGAGCAGGCGGGACGTGTGCCCAACCTGCGCGCCACCACCGGGCGCTATTCCACCCAGCGCGTCGAGGACCCGCGCGGCTGGCTGGCCACGCAATCCATCCAGCTGCGCGGCGGCGAGGCCGCGGCACTCGCCGACCTGGCCGGCACGCTGCAGGGCCAGGGCATGCTGCTGGAGGGCATCGGCGCGCGGCTGAGCGAGGCGGCGCAGCGCGAGGCGAAGGAGGAGGCGACGCGGCTGGCCATCCGCGCGCTCCGCGCCCGCGCCGAGCTGGTGGCGGCCGAGCTGGGGCTGCGCGTCTCGCACCTCGCGGAGATCGCGGTGGATGCGGAGCTGGCCGAGCCGCGCCCGATGGCCGCGCCCATGATGGCCCGCGCATCCGCCGCCCCCGCGCCGGTTGCCGCGCCGGAGGATGTGCCGGTCTTCGCCCGCGTATCCGCCGACGTGATCCTTTCCCCCCGTTGAACGAGAAGAACCGATGAGCCAAGCCGAACCCGGACAGGTGGTGGACCGCAACCTGGCGCTGGAGCTGGTGCGCGTGACCGAGGCCGCCGCGCTGGCCGCCAGCCGCTGGGTCGGCAAGGGCGACAAGAACGCCGCCGACGGCGCCGCCGTGGAGGCGATGCGCCGCGCCTTCGACACCGTGGGCATCGAGGGCACGGTGGTGATCGGCGAGGGCGAGATGGACGAGGCGCCGATGCTCTACATCGGCGAGAAGGTGGGGCTCTACGCCAAGACCGGCGGCGGGGTCCTGGCCGACATCGCGGTGGACCCGCTGGAGGGCACCAGCCTGACCGCCAAGGCCGGGCCGAACGCCATGGCCGTGCTGGCCCTGGCCGGCAAGGGCGGCTTCCTGCACGCGCCGGACGTGTACATGGACAAGATCGCCGTCGGCCCCGGCCTGCCGGATGGCGTGGTGGATCTGGACAACAGCCCGGCCGAAAACCTGCGCCGCCTGGCCGAGGCCAAGGGCGTGCCGGTCAGCCAGCTCACCGTCTGCACGCTGGACCGCGACCGCCACAAGGACATCATCCGCGGCTGCCGCGAGGCGGGCGCGCGGCTGATGCTGATCCCCGATGGCGACGTCTTCGGCGTGGTGGCCGTCAGCCAGCCCGAGGCGGGGGTGGACATGTACCTGGGCTGGGGCGGCGCGCCGGAGGGCGTGCTGGCGGCCGCCGCGCTGCGCTGCATCGGCGGGCAGATGCAGGGGCGGCTGATCTACGAGGATGAGGTGCAGCGCGAGCGCGCGAAGGCGATGGGGCTGGACGACCCCGACCGCAAGTTCACCCTGGAGGAGATGGCGAAGGGCGAGGTGATGTTCGCCGCCACCGGCGTGACCTCCGGGCCCATGCTGCGCGGCGTGCGCTTCGTGCCGGGCGGGGCGGTGACGCATTCCATCGTCATGCGCTCCAAGACCGGCACGGTGCGCTACGTGGAAGGGCACCACAACTTCGCCGTGAAGCCGGCGGGGTGAGCGAGCCCGCGCTGGGCGTCGCGCGCAGCGTCTCCGGCCGGCGCTGGTCCTGGCGCGCGCATGAGCCGCGCCAGGCGGCGATGCTGGCGCAGCGCCTGGCGGTGCCCGAGCTGGTGGGGCGGCTGCTGGCGGCGCGCCATGTCGGGGTGGATGCGGCGGCGGATTTCCTGGCGCCGACGTTGCGCGCGCTGCTGCCCGACCCCTCGCGCCTCGCGGACATGGATGCCGCCGCCGCCCGGCTGGCGGATGCGGCGCAGCGTGGCGAGCGCGTGGCGGTCTTCGCCGATTACGATGTGGATGGCGCATGCAGCGGCGCGCTGATGGTGGAGGCGCTGCGGTCCTGGGGCGTGGCCGTCACCCGCGCCTATGTGCCCGACCGCATCGCCGAGGGCTACGGCCCGAACGCCCCGGCCCTGGCGCGGCTGATGGACGAGGGCGCGACGCTGCTGGTGCTGGTGGATTGCGGCATCGCCGCGGCCGACGTGCTGCGCGTGGCCGAGGGCCGCGCCGATGCCGTGGTGCTGGACCACCACAAGAGCGAGGGCGACCTGCCGCGCATCGCCGCCGCGGTGAACCCCAACCGGCTGGACTGCGCGTCGGGCCAGGGGCACCTCTGCGCCGCCGGCGTCGCCTTCCTGGCCGCGGTGGCGACGCAGCGCGAATTGCGGCGGCGCGGCTTCTTCGGGGATGCGCGGCCGGAGCCCGACCTGAAGCGCCTGCTGGACCTGGTGGCGCTGGCCACCGTCTGCGACGTGGTGCCGCTGGCCGGGGTGAACCGCGCCTTCGTGCAGGCGGGGCTGCGGGTGCTGGCCGGGCGCGCGCGGCCCGGGCTGGCGGCGCTGATGGACGTGGCGGGGGTGAAGGACACGCCGGGCGCCTTCACCCTGGGCTTCGCGCTGGGGCCGCGCATCAATGCCGGCGGGCGCATCAGCGTGCCGGACCTGGGCCTTCGCCTGCTGCTGGAGGAGGACCCGGTCGAGGCCCGCGCCATGGCCGAGCGGCTGGATGCGGTGAACCGGCGCCGCCAGGAGGTCGAGGCCGGGGTGCTCCAGGCGGCGCTGGAGCTGGGCGAGCGGCAGCGCCAGGACGGGCACGCGGTGCTGATGGTGAGCGCCGAGGGCTGGCACCCGGGCGTGGTCGGCATCGTCGCCGGGCGGCTGCGGGAGCGCTTCAACCGGCCGGCCTGCGTGGCGGGGGTGGATGGCGCAGTGGCGAAGGGCTCCGGCCGGTCCGTGCCGGGGCTGGACCTGGGGGCGGCGGTGATCGCGGCGCGCCAGCGCGGGATGCTGGCGGCCGGCGGCGGGCATGCCATGGCAGCCGGCTTCACATTGGACCCCGCGCGGCTGGAGGAGTTCCACGCCCACCTGGACGAGCGCCTGGCCGCGGCACGGGAGCTGCCCGGCGTGGCGGAGCTGGTGCTGGAAGGCGCGCTGCACCTGCGCGGCGCCACGCTGGAGCTGGCGAAGCAGGTGGAGCGCCTGGCCCCCTTCGGCGCGGGCAATGACGAGCCGGGCTTCGCCATCGCCCGCGCGCGGGTGGTGAAGGCCAGCCGGGTGGGGAAGGAGGGGGCCACGGTGCGCGCCTTCCTGGAGGGCGAGGATGGCGGGCGGCTGAAGGCCGTGTGCTTCCGCGCCAAGGATGGCCCGCTGGCCGAGGCGCTGCTGGCGCCGGGGCAGGGGCCGCTGGCCCTGGCCGGCCACCTGCGGGTGGATCGCTGGAATGGCGAGGAGGGGGTGTCGCTGCATCTGCTGGACGCGGCGCGCCTGGGCTGACGTTCCCACGGCCTATCTCAGGAATATCATCCGTATTCTTCCGCAGCGAACGCGACAGGAACATCATCCTTAAAGGATTCCTATCCCTGACGACCCACTTGCAAGGTTGTTATTCCCATCTTAATACTCGCCCAGGTTGTAGGACTTGGTTCCGGATGCCGAAGATCCGGACGCCGATCCCAGGGACCGGGGGACCAGATGACGCTTCATATTTCCTACGTGAATGACAAGATCCGGCTGGATAACGAGGTCCGCCGCAGCCTCGCGGCCTGGCCGCAATGCCCGCCGGGCATGCAGCCCTCGCCCAAGCAGCCTGGCACCTGGCTGCGCGCCCGGCCGGAGAATGGCCGCCCCGCCACCCAGCCCTGGCTGAAGATCCCGGGTGCGACGCGGCTGCGCACCCTGCCGGATGGGCTCTACCTGCATTTCTCCCCGCGCGCGGATGAGCCCTATGTGGACATCCTCTGCATCGAGGCCTGCGGCACGGTGCAGAACCTGATGGACAAGCGCTCGCGCTTCGCGCCTTCCGTCACCTCGCTGCTGGCGGTCTGCCCGGTGGATTGGCTCTGCGCGCCGGCGCAGGAGGGCAGCGCCCTGCCGCGCTGGCGCATGATCGGCATGATCCGGCGCGAGCCGCGCGAGGCGCTGGTGGTGCCGGTGCGCGACGCACGGGTGCTCTTCGCGCTGAAGCAGAAAGATTATGCGGGCTTCGCCCAGTCCCAGACGGCGCAGCCGCACGAGTTCTTCTGCCCGATGGACACGCTGATCCAGGCCGACCCCCAGACGCACCAGGGGCTGCGCGGCCTGATCTCCCGCGCGTCGCTCGCCGCCAACTTCATGGAGCTGCCGAGCAACGACCTCAGGTGAGCAGGGTGTAGAGCATCCGCGCCGAGGTGATCGCGAGGAACAGCGCGAAGGCCCGCTTCAGCAGCAGCGGCGGGATGGAATGCGCCAGCCGCACCCCCCACGGCGTGGCGATGATCGAGGAGGGCACGATCAGCGCGAAGCCCACCAGGTTCACCCAGCCCAGCGAGAAGGGCGGCCGCCCCTCCGCGCCGATGCCCGCCAGCACGAAGCCGATCGTCGCCGGCACCGAGATCACCAGCCCGAAGGCCGAGCACGTCGCCACCGCCTGGCGGATCGGCACGCCGAACAGGCTCAGCACCGGCACCCCCACCGTGCCGCCGCCGATGCCCATCATGGCCGAGACCGCGCCGATGGCCCCGGCGATGCCGTGCCGCGGCGCGCCGGTGGGCACCGTGTCCCGCAGGCGCGAGTCCACGCCCGTGACGCCCATGTTCACCGCCACCAGCAGCGCCACCAGCGCGAAGACCAGCGTCAGCCCCGGCCCCTTCAGCACCACCGCCAGCGCCGTGCCGGCCAGCACGCCCAGGAACATCGCCGGCGCCATGGAGCGCAGCAGCGCCACGTCCATCGCCCCCTTCGCATGATGCTTGCGCGCCGAGATGATGGAGGTGGGGATGATGGTGGCCAGCGAGGTCGCGACCGCGACCTTCATCTGCGTCGCCTCCGGCACCTCGAACAGCGGCAGCACATAGAACAGCACCGGCACGATCACGATGCCCCCGCCCACGCCCAGCAAGCCCGCCAGCACGCCCGAGACCAGCCCCGTGAAGGCCATCGCCGCGGCCAGCGCCGCCAGCCATTGCCAATGTTCCATGCCCCGCCCGCCTTCCCCGACCCGTGCGCAGGCCATAGCCTTGCGGGCCTGACCTGTCACGATGGCGGCGCCCTTGCTCATCACCGATCCGTGGTTCTACGCGCTGGCGATCCCGGCCTTCCTGCTGACCGGCATCAGCAAGGGCGGCTTCGCCTCGGGCGCGGGCAACACCGGCGTGCCGATGATGTCGCTGGCCATCCCGGCGCAGCAGGCCGCGGGCATCGCGCTGCCCGTGCTCTGCGCCATGGACCTCTTCGCGCTGCGCGCCTGGTGGGGGCGGTGGGATGCGGCGCTGCTGCGTTCCCTGCTGCCGGGGGCCGCGCTGGGCATCGCCCTGGGCTGGGCGGCCTTCGGGTTGCTCTCCGACTCCGCGGTGAAGCTGCTGGTGGGCGGCGTGACGCTGCTGTTCCTGCTGCGCGCGGTGCTGGCGCGAAACGCCGAGGCGCCGGCCAGCGCACCATCCCTGGCCCGGCGCATCGGCCTGTCCGCCGGCTCCGGCTTCACCTCCTTCATCGCCCATGCCGGCGGGCCGCCCATCGCCATGCTGCTTTTCCCGCTGCGCCTGCCGCGGGAGGTGCTCTCGGCCACCACCGTCGCCTTCTTCGCCACGGTCAACTACGTGAAGCTGGTGCCCTACCACCTCCTGGGCGTGCTGTCGGTGCAGAACCTGCTGACCGCGCTCGTGCTGCTGCCGCTGGCGCCGCTGGGCATCCGGCTGGGCATCATCCTGGCCGCACGCCTCAGCGACCGCGCCTTCTACCGCGTGGTGCACGTGCTGCTCCTCCTCACCTCGCTCCAGCTCATCTGGGAAGGGATCGCGCGATGATGCTCGGCGTCCTCGGCGGCATGGGCCCGCTCGCCTCGGCCGAGTTCATGCGCCAGCTCACCCTGCTGACGCCCGCCGCCTGCGACCAGGAGCACATCCCCGCCGTGCTCTGGAGCGACCCGCGCATCCCCGACCGCACGGCCGCCCGGCTGGGCACCGGCGAGGACCCGCTGCCCGCCCTGCTGCGCGGCATCCGCGGCCTGGAGCGGGCAGGGGCCACCGCCATCGCCATCCCCTGCAACACCGCCCATGGCTGGCACGCCGCCATGCAGGCCGCCACGCCCCTGCCGATCCTGCACATCGTGGACGCCGCGGCGGCGGAGCTGGACCGGCTGGGCGTGCCCGACGGCCCCGTCGGCCTGCTCGGCACCGCCGGCACCCTGGCGATGGGCCTCTACCAGGGGCGCCTGCCGCGCCCCTGCCTGCTGCCCGACGCCGCCGAGATGGCCGCCCTCGTCACCCCCGCCATCGCGCTGGTGAAGGCCAATCGCGTCGCCGACTCGCACGCGCCCCTGACCGAGGCCGCGCGCCGCCTCATGGCCCGCGGCGCCCGCGCGGTGGTGCTGGGCTGCACCGAGATCCCGCTGGGCATCGCCGCTGGCCCGCCTCTGCCCTTCCCGGTGGCCGACACGGTGGCGGCGCTGGCCCGCGCCGCCATCCGCCATTGCCGGGAAGGGGCCCCTCACACGCCCGGCCCGGCGGCGACGAACTTCGTCAGCAGGTAGGCGTCCAGCCCCTCCGGCCCGCCCTCGCTGCCGTGGCCGCTGTCCTTGATGCCGCCGAAGGGCGTCTCCGCCACGCTGATGCCGAAGGTGTTGATGCCCAGCATCCCGCTCTCCACCTGCTCGGCCAGGCGCGCCTGGCGGTCGGCATCCTTCGTGAAGGCATAGGCCGCCAGGCCGAAGGGCAGGCGGTTCGCCTCGGCGATCGCCTCCGCCTCCGTGGAGAAGCGGTTGATGAGCGCCACGGGGCCGAAGGGCTCCTCCGTCATCATCCGCGCATTCATCGGCACGTCGCTCAGCACGGTGGGGCGGAAGAAGAAGCCCTCATTGCCCATGCGCTCGCCGCCCGTGTGCAGCGTCGCGCCCTTCGCCACCGCGTCGCCGATAAACTGCTGCATCGCATCCACCCGGCGGGGGTTGGCCAGCGGGCCCATCTGCACCCCGGCCTCCATCCCGTTGCCGATGCTCAGCGCCGCCGCGGCCTTCGCGAAGGTCTCGACGAACTGCGCGTGCTTGCTCTCATGCACCAGGAAGCGCGTGGGGCTGACGCAGACCTGCCCGGCGTTGCGGAACTTGCCCGCCACCGCCATCGCCGCCGCCTTCTCCGCATCCGTGTCGTCGAAGACCAGAACGGGCGCGTGCCCGCCCAGCTCCATCGTCGTGCGTTGCGCCTTCTCGGCCGCCAGCTTCATCAGCATCTTGCCCACGGCGGTGGAGCCGGTGAAGCTCACCTTGCGGATCACGTCGCTGGCCATGATGTGCGCGCTCACCTCGCCCGGCACGCCGAACACCACCTGGATCACGCCCGCCGGCGCCCCCGCCTCCTGGATCAGCCGCGCCATCTCCAGCGCCGTGGCCGGCGTCTCCTCGCTGGGCTTGATGATGCAGGGGCAGCCCGCCGCCAGGCTCGCCGCCATCTTGCGCGCGGGCGTGATGGCCGGGAAGTTCCACGGCGCGAAGGCCGCGCTCACCCCCACCGGCAGCCGCTGCACGATGTGCCGCGTCCCCGCCGCGCGGGCGGGGATGATGCGGCCATAGGCGCGCTTGCCTTCCTCGGCCATGAACTCGAAGACATCGGCCGCCGCCAGCACCTCAACCTTGGCCTCGGCGTGCGGCTTGCCCTCCTCCAGCGTCAGCATGGCGGCGATGCGGTCCGCCCCCGCCCGCATCCCGTCCGCCACCTTGCGCAGCACCGCCGCGCGCGCATAGGCCGGGGTGCCCGCCCACACCGGCAGCGCCGCGGCCGCGGCCTCCAGCGCGCGGTCCAGGTCGGCCTTGCTCGCATGCGGCAGCGTGCCCAGGCTCTGCCCCGTGGCGGGGTTCAGCACCGGCTCGCTCGCGCGCCCCTCGGTGCCCAGCCACTCGCCGGCGATGAGAAGCTTGAGCGTGGGGTAATCATGGGCCATAGGCGGGTCCTCCGTTTCCGGGGCACGATACGGGCCACACCGGGACACGGCCAGGGGGCCCCGCATGAACCACGCCACCACCCGCCGCGCCGCACTGCTCGGCGCCGCCGCCGCGCTGTCCGCCTGCGCCCTGCCCATCCGCCAGCCCGCCGTGCCCCGCGCCGACACCCTGCGCGCCACCGTGCTGGGCATCCCCAACGAACGCTTCGTCGGCGCCGGCATCGCCGCCGGCATGACGGCCGAATCCAACGCCGCCATCGCCCGCCGCCGCCGCCACCTGAACCTGCCCGACACCGCCGAGCTGCCCCTGGACCTGCTGGCCATCTCCGGCGGCGGCGAGAACGGGGCCTTCGGCGCCGGCCTCGTCACCGCCTGGGCGGACCGGCCGGAGTTCTTCCTCGTCACCGGCGTCTCCACCGGCGCGCTCTCCGCGCCCTTCGCCTTCATCGGCCCCGCCGGCGATGCCGCCCTGCGCCGCGTCTATACCGACGTGACGCTGGCCGACATCCTGGTGCAGCGCTCCATCCTCGCCGCCGTGCTGGATGACGGGCTGGTGGACACCTCGCCCCTCTTCCGCACCATCTCCCGCGAGCTCGACGACGCCATGCTCGCCGCCATCGCCCAGGGCTACCGCGAGGGGCGCCTGCTGCTGGTCGGCACCACCAACCTCGATGTCCAGACGCCCGTGATCTGGAACATCGGCGCCATCGCCGCCTCCGGCCATTCCCGCGCCGCCGAGACCATCCGCAAGGTCCTCCTCGCCTCCGCCGCCATCCCCGGCGCCTTCCCCCCCGTGCTCTTCGACGTGACGGTGGACGGGCGGCCCTTCCAGGAGCTGCACGTGGATGGCGGCGCCGTGGCCCAGGCCTTCCTCTACCCCACCGCCGTCGCCCAGCGCCGGCGCGACGCCATCCGCGCCGGCCGCCGCGTGCCGCCCGTGCGCGCCTGGCTGATCCGCAACGCCCGCATGGACGCCGACTGGGCCAGCACCGAGCGCCGCACCTGGTCCATCGCCGGCCGCGCCGTGCAGACCATGATCGCCGCCTCCGGCTACAACGACGCCGTGCGCACCTGGCTGAACGCCGAGCGCGACGGCGTCGAGTTCCGCATGAGCTGGATCGGCGAGGGCTTCGACGTGCCCTACGACAAGCCCTTCGACCCCGCCTACATGCGCCCCCTGTTCGACTACGGCCAGCAGCGCATGCGCGCGGGCACGGCCTGGGTGCGGCAGCCGCCGTTTACTTGATCCCCGCGACGGTTTTCGCCCGGCGCAGCGCGTGGGCGATTTCCTGCAAGGCCGCGCCAGCACGGCGCTGGGCGAGGTCACGCCTTCCTACCAGCCCGGCGTGACGCCGACGGACCTGGCGCCCTGCCTGCCCGACTTCGCCAT
>JBEQBS010000057.1:12089-12944 GCA_041639675.1 Rubritepida sp.
GCCCCACCCCCGCCGCGGGGGCCCCGGGAAGCCCCACCTCGTCGCTGCGCAACGCGGCGGGGGCCCCGGTGGCAGGCGCGCGGGTGGGGGCGGGTGGCCGCCGGCCTGGGCGGTTTCGTGCGGCTTCGGCGCCGTCATTCGGTGCCGGTCCTGCGCGCGGCCGCGGAGCTTCGCCCGCGCCGGGCCGCGCGTCTCCTGCACGGCCTTCTCCGCGCCAGGGCGAAGCCCCGGCGCGACCGGGGCGCGGAGGTGTGGCATGGGCGCCGTCATTCGGTGCCGGTCCTGCGCGCGGCCGCGGAGCTTCGCCCGCGCCGGGCCGGGCGCGTGCTCCTGGAGAACAGGGCGATGCACGCCCACGGCTCACGCCGGCTCCCATGCCCGCCTGATCCGTCGCACGCCGCCGCTCCAGCGCGCCACGGCGCGCAGCAGGCGCGCGAAGCTCTCGCGCAGCGCCAGGGGCCAGGCGGGTGCGGCGTGCAGCAGCGGCATCACCAGCCCCAGCTGGCAGTTGGCGGACAAAACCGGGTCCGGGAAGCACGACGGCGGGGCGCGCAGCGCCGAGGCGAAGCCCGTCTCGCGCGCCAGCAGCACGCCACCGATGCCCTGCGCCCGCCACGCCCGGCGGAAGGCGCGGCAGGCGAAGTACTCCAGCGCCGGAAAGCGCCCGCGCACGGCGGCGAGCGCCCGCAGCAGCGCCATCCACAGGCCCCGCGCCGCCCAGCGGCGGAAGCAGCGATGGATGGCGTCCCCGCTCATGCGCGGCGCGACCAGGCTGCGCGCCTCGCGCCAGGGCCGGCGCTGGCAGGCGGCGTCCAGGCAGGCCTCCAGCCGCTCCATCGGCTCATGGAAGGCCGG
>JBEQBS010000058.1:0-12786 GCA_041639675.1 Rubritepida sp.
CGACCTGCTGGCGGGCGCGGTGCGGGGCCTGGAGGCGGATGCGGCGCGCGCGCTCTCCGCCCAGGTGCGCGCGATGGCGCGCAGCGGCGAGGGCGCGGAAGCGTTGGGCGAACTCGGCGCCCTGGCGGCGGCGGCACGTTTTCCCAGCCGCGTGAAATGCGCCACCCTGCCCTGGGTGACGCTGGAGGCCGCGCTGGACGGCGCGCGGGAGGCGAGCAGTGAGTGAACCCGTGACCACCTGGAGCCCCGATGGCGAGGTTCCGCGCGCCCTGCGCGAGGAGCAGGTGATCGAGGCGCTGAAGACCGTCTTCGACCCCGAGATCCCGGTGGACATCTTCGAGCTCGGCCTGGTCTACGCCATCGAGGTGGACGATGCCGGCGCGGTGAAGGTGGAGATGACGCTGACCACCCCCTCCTGCCCCTCGGCGCAGGAATTGCCGAACATGGCGGAGGAGGCGATCCGCCAGGTGCCGGGCGTGAGCGACTGCAAGGTGGAGGTCGTGTGGGACCCGCCCTGGGACCAGTCGCGGATGAGCGAGGATGCCCGCCTCGCGCTGAACATGTTCTGACGGAGGCTGCCATGGACACGACCACGACCATCGCGAAGCCCAGGCGCGCCCTGCCGCCGCTGATGACGCTCTCCGACGCCGCGGCCGAGCGGCTGCGCGCGCTCTACGCGAAGGCCGAGACGGGCAAGCTGCTGCGCATCGCGGTGAAGACCAAGGGCTGCTCCGGCATGGCCTATGACCTCGACTTCGTGGATGCCGCGGGGCCGGGCGACGAGGTGGTGACGGACAAGGGCCTGACCGTGCTGGTGGACCGCAAGGCATCGCTCTACCTCATCGGCACGGTGATGGACTACGAGGTGAAGGCGATGAGCGCCGGCTTCACCTTCACCAACCCGAACGAGAAGGGCCGCTGCGGCTGCGGCGAATCCTTCCACGTGTGATCACGGCCTGCCCGCGCAGGCGTAGCGAGCGATCTCTGCGCGCGTAGCCTGCGGCAGCGCGCGCTCCGCCGCCGCGTTGCGTTCCGCCTGCGCGCAGCCGAACCAGAAATAGCTGGTGGCCGGGTCCACCACCAGCCGCGCCGGGGCGTATCCGGGCGTCACCATCACCGACAGGAAGGGCACGGTGCTGTGCCAGGCGAAGGGCGCGCTGGCGGGGGGCAGCATGGCCACGGTGGCGGGGCCCTCGCCCGGCGTGGCGACCAGGGCGCGCATGGCCTGCATGTGCGCCAGCCAGCCATGGGTGAAGCGCGCAAGCTCGCCGGCATGCAGCAGCGCCACCAGCAGCAGCGCCGGGCGCAGGTCCCGCTTCGGCAGCCAGCCGCGGGCGTCCAGCACCGCCAGCAAGGCCAGCAGCGCGGCGCCGAGGAAGACCAGGGTGCGCGCGAAGTAGCGCCCCTCGGCATGCAATGGCGCCGCGCCGGACGCCCACCAGGCCAGCAGCGCCACGGCCACCAGCCAGGGCGCCCAGCGCGTCACGCGCGCCAGCAGCGCCCAGCCGCCCAGCACCGCGCCGAAGCCCAGCAGGACGGGCGCGAAGGCCGGGCGCCACGTCAGGAACTCCGCGCCCACGCGGCCCATCACCTCGGCCACGTAGGGGTCGGGGCGGACCAGCAGCTTGAGCAGCGCGAAGCCCAGCAGCGCCGGCAGCAGCGCCAGCGCGCCCCGCAGCAACGCCCGCCGCCCCGCCAGGACCAGCAGCGCGACGGCGCCGATGGCCCAGAGCAGCCCGGCCTCATGCGACAGCGCGGTGACGGCCAGCGCCAGCGCCAGCCAGGGCAGCGGCGCGGCATGCCAGCCCAGCGCCAGGGCGGGCCAGAAGCCGGCATGGGCCACCCACAACTCCGTCGAGAAGCCGAAGACCAGCGGCAGCAGCAGCGCCGTCGAGGCCGCGGCCCAGGGCAGGATGCGCCCCGTGCGGTCGGCGCGCCATGTGGCGGCAAGGGACAGCGCCGGCAGCGCCAGGAAGGCGGCGTGATAGGCCCACACCCCCAGCGCCGGCATGCCGGTGGCGCGGCCGATGGCCTCGCCGAAGCCCGCCGTCAGCGCCCAGGCGGCGGCGCGGGCGGGGATCTGGCGGAAGTGGAAGTCCCAGGAATCGCCGGCCGCCACCGAATAGGCGAAGAGGCCGCCATCGGCGAAGAGCAGCAGCCGCGCGCCGAGGCCGATGGCGACGAAGGCCGCGCACCAGGCGACGGCGAGCCACAGGATCATCCGCGCCATGCCGGGCCTTTCCCTGCCAACCAACCGCGTCTAGCCTCCGCGCCGCAGAACGGGAAGGAAGCGGCATCCATGATGCTCGAAGGCAAGGTGGCGGTGGTCACGGGCTCCGGTGGCGGGATCGGGCGGGAAATCGCGCTGGCGATGGCCGAGGCCGGGGCGAAAATCGTCATCAACGACATCGGCGCCAGCCTGGGCGGCGAGGGCTTCTCCGCCACCCCGGCCGAGCAGACCAAGGGCATCATTGAGCAGAAGGGCGGCCAGGCCGTCATCAACACCGACAGCGTCAGCGAATGGGCCAACGCGCAGAAGATCATCCAATGCGCGATGGACAGCTTCGGCCGCGTGGACATCGTGGTGAACAACGCCGGCATCCTGCGCGACCAGATCTTCCACCGCATGAGCCCGGAGGAATGGCTGGCCGTCATCAACGTCCACCTCAACGGCTCCTTCTTCGTCTCGCGCGCCGCCGCCGAGGTGTTCCGCAAGCAGGAGAGCGGCGCCTTCGTGCACATCACCAGCACGAGCGGCCTGATCGGCAATTTCGGCCAAGCCAACTATTCGGCGGCCAAGCTGGGCATCGTGGCGCTCTCCAAGTCCATCGCGCTGGACATGAAGCGCTACAACGTGCGCTCCAACTGCCTCGCCCCCTTCGCCTGGAGCCGCATGACCAGCTCCATCCCGGCCGAGACGCCGGAGCAGAAGGCGCGCGTCGAGCGGCTGATGCGCATGGGGCCGGAGAAGAACGCGCCGCTGGCGGTGTTCCTGGCGAGCGACGCGGCGAAGGAGGTTTCGGGGCAGATCTTCGCGCCGCGCATGCATGAGCTGTTCCTGTTCTCGCAGAACCGCCCCATCAGGTCCGTGCACAGCGAGGCCGGCTGGACGCCGGAGAAGATCGCCGAGATCGCCCTGCCCGCCATGCGCAGCGCCTTCACCCCGCTGGAGCGCTCGGGCGACGTCTTCTCCTGGGACCCGGTGTGAGGACGGAGCTGCGGGCGCGCTACGGCGCCCTGCCCTTCGAGCCGCCGGAGGGGGCGGAGGCGCTGCGCCCGCTGCTGGACCGCCGCGTGACGCGGCGCTTCGCGGCGCGTGCCGTGACCGACGCCGAGTTGGGCCTGGTGGTGGCCGGCGCGCAATCGGCGCCGAGCAAGAGCGACCTGCAGCAGTATTCCATCATCGCCATCCGCGCGGCGGCGTCCCGCGCGCGCATCGCCGGTGCGATCGGCACCATGCCCTGGATCGCCGAGGCGCCGGTCTTCCTGCTGTTCTGCGGCGATTTGCGGCGCAACCGGCTGATCGGCGCGCGCGCCGGCCTGCCCAACGCGAATGACGGCGTGGACAGCTTCATCAACGCCACCGCCGATGCCGCGCTGGCGCTGGGCTTCGCGGTGATGGCGGCGGATGCGCTGGGCATGGGCAGCTGCCCCGTCTCCTATGTGCGCAACCACATGGAACTGATGCGCGACCTCTGCGCGCTGTCTGCGGGCGTCTTCCCGCTGGCCGGGCTGGCGCTGGGCTGGCCGGCGGCGCGCAACGACACCTCGGCACGGCTGCCGCAGGAGGTGGTGCTGCACCAGGAGCGATACGCCGATGCCGACCCCGCCGCCATCGCGGCATACGACGCACGGCGGCCGATGATGAAGCCGCGCTACCCGGAGGTGCATGGCCCCGCGCCGGAGGGCTGCCGCTGGAGCGAGAACGTCGCCCGCCAGCTTTCGGTGCCCGAGCGGCCAGGGACGCGCGAGTGGCTGGCCGGCCAGGGCATCGCGCTTGGCTGAGCGCGGGGCGTCGCGCCAGGTGAATCGCGCGGCGCCGGCGCGCGACGCCTCCTCCCTGCTGCTATGGCGCGACAGCCGCGCGCGCGGGCTGGAGCTGCTGATGGGCCGCCGCCACCACGCGCTGCGCTTCATGCCCGGCATGCTGGTCTTTCCCGGCGGGCGGGTGGACCGCGGCGACTTCCGCGCGCCGGCCGCCAGCGAATTGCCGGCGGAGACGCTGGCGCAGCTCGGCCATTCGGCGCGCCCGTCCCTGGCCCGTGCCCTGGGCGTGGCGGCGGCGCGGGAGCTGCACGAGGAAACCGGCCTGGTGCTGGAGGGGCTGGCGCCGCTGCGCTACCTCACCCGCGCCATCACCCCCACCGACCGGCCGCTGCGCTTCCATGCCCGCTTCCTGCTGGCCCCGGCCGAGGCCGCGACGGGCGCACTGCACGGCTCGGGCGAGCTGGAGGAGCTGCGCTTCTTCACCCCCGAGGAATTCGCCGCCGCACCGCATGCCGCCATCACGCGGCTGATCGTGGAGGAATTCCTGCGCTGGCGGGCCGACCCTGCACGCCCGCTGGTGCGGATCATCGGCCGCGATTCACGCCTGCCGGAGAAGCCGCCACGCGCCTGACTCGCAGGCGGCCACCCCGTCCTCCTCCAGCATCAGCAGGTTGGCCAGCATGGAGCGCCCGGCCGCGCCGACCAGCCGCGGGTCCAGCGGGCCATAGACCGGGCCCACAAGCGCCTCCAGCGGCGCCGGGCCGTGCTCCATCAGCGCCTTGATGATGCGCCCCTCGCGCTTCTGCCGGTGCGCGGCCAGCGCGTCGAGGAAGGGCATGGGGTCCGGCAGGCGTGGCCCGTGGCCGGGGAGGTAGAGCCGGTCCTCCCCCTCGCGCAGCCGCAGCCTGCCCAGGCTCCTCATGTAGTCGCGCATGCTGCCATCGGGCGGCGAGACGACGGAGGTGGACCAGGACATCACGTGGTCGGCGCTGAACAGGATGCCGGTGCCGTCGAGGGCGAAGCACAGGTGGTTGCCGCAATGGCCCGGCGTGAACAATGCCGTCACCCGCCAGTCGCCGCCTTCCAGCGCCGCGCCATCGGCCAGGCGCATGTCGGGGATGAAGTCGTGGTCGCCGCCCTCCTGCCCCGCGCCCTTCGGCGTGGCGTGCGGGCCATGCGCCACGGTGGGCGCACCGGTGATGCGCCGCAGCTCGGCGGCACCCGGCGAATGGTCGCGGTGGGTGTGGGAGACGAGGATGTGGGTGATGCGCTCGCCCGCCGTGGCGGCGAGGATGGCCTGCAGGTGCCGCGCATCCGCCGGGCCGGGGTCCAGCACGGCCACGGAGGAGCCGCCGCCGATCAGGTAGGTGTTGGTGCCGCGGAAGGTGAAGGCGGAGGGGTTGTCGCACAGCACGCGCCGCACGCCGGGTGCGATGCATTCCACCTCTCCCGGCGGCAGCGCGTCGTCGCGCAGGAAGGGGACGTTCATCGGCGGCTCCGGCGCATCTCGCGGCGCATGATGTGCAGGCCGGCCAGCACGATCAAGGCGGCGCCCAGCAGCGTCCAGGCGCTGGGCACGTCGCCGAAGACCAGGGCGCCCAGCGCCACCGCCCAGAGGATGCCGCTGAAGGAGAAGGCGCCCAGCGCCGAGACCTGCGCGGAGGCATAGGCCTCCGTCAGCAGCACCTGCGCCACGCCCCCCACCGCGCCGATCGCCAGCAGCAGCAGCCAGCCCGTGCCCGATGGCGTGACCCAGACGAAGGGCATCGCCAGGCCGGTGAAGGCGGTCATCAGCAGCGACTGCCACAGCACGATGGTGGAGGAGCTCTCGGTGGAGGAGAGCGAGCGCACCAGCAGCGTGGTGGAGGCGGAGAAGACCCCATGCGCCACCGCCACCGCCATGCCGACCGCGGCCGGCCCCGTCACCGCGCCGCTGAACGCGCCCTTGCCCAGCGCGATGACCAGGATGCCGCAGAAGCCCAGCAGCACGGCGCCGATGCGGTGCACCCCCACCTTCTCGCCCAGGACGGGGATGGCCAGCAGCGTGACGAAGAGCGGCGTGGTGTAGGTGAGCGCCGTCTGCTCGGCCAGGGGCAGCACGGACAGGGCGAAGAAGGAGCAGGCCATGGCGGTGGTGCCGGTCATGGCGCGCAGCGCGTGCTGCCCCAGGCGGCGCGTGCGCAAGGTGGCGCCCTTGCCGGTGCGCAGCACCAGCAGCAGCACCACCGGCACCGCCAGCAGCGAGCGGAAGAACATGATCTGCAGGAAGTGCAGCTCCGCGCTCGCCAGCTTCACCGGCACGTTCATGACGGAGAAGAGCGCGGTGGCGCCCAGCATGAACAGCGCCCCGCGCCGGATGTCATGCCGCAGCACGGGCACGCTCCTCCGCGCGGCGCACGCGCTCGCGGTGCACGTTGTAGAGGCCGGCGGCGATCACCACCGCGGCGCCCGCCAGCGTGGTCCAGGCCGGGACCTCGCCGAACAGCAGGAAGCCCAGGCACACGCCCAGCAGCAGCGGCGTGTATTCCAGCGGCGCCAGGGCGGCGATGCTGGCCATGGCGAAGCCGCGCGCGAAGAGCAGGTGCGCCAGCGCGTTCGCCATGCCGAAGAAGGCCAGCAGCCCCAGCAGCGGCAGCGCCGGGAACAGCTCCGGCCCATCGGCATCCGGCCACAGCGCCGCCACAGGCAGCAGCGCCAGGCCGAAGGGGATGTGCGTGAGCATCAGCCAGAAGGCGATGGCCTGCGGCGTGTCCGTGCTGGCCAGCGTGCGCGTCCAGATGCGCGACAGCGCCATGCCGCAGACGCCCAGCAGCAGCAGCGCCGTTTCCCACCGCCACAGGTCGCCGCCCGGTTGCAGCATGAACAGCACGCCGCAGAAGCCGACGATGCAGGAGGTCCAGCGCCGCCACCCCACGCGCTCGCCCAGCAGGGGGATGGCCAGCAGCGTCATCAGCAGCGGCGAGGCGGCGGCGACGGCGTAGGAATCCGCCAGCCCCATGCCGGACATCCAGACGAAGTACCAGATGACCGAGACGCAGCAATGCATGGCCGAGCGCCCCAGCACCAGCCCCGGCCGGCGCGGCCGCAGCCCGCGGAACCCCGCCATGGCGGCGACCGAGAGCGAGCCGACGCAGCCGCGCCACAGCATGGCGCCCGCCACGCCGATGACCGGCAGCATGGCCTTCACCGCCGCATCCGCCAGGGTGATGACGGCATAGCCCAGGAAGGCGAAGGCGAGGCCGCGCACCGCGGCCTCGCCGGAGGTCAATCGTTCAGGCAAGCGTGGCGTCCGCCGCCATGCAGGTGGCCCCCGTGCCGTCGCGCGTCTCCGCCGTCGCCGCGTTGCCCTCGATGCGCGCCAGCACCGCCAGCGGGCTGCCGGCGAAGGCGGGGCGGGCGCCGCGGAAGGCGAAGCGCGCCAGGCGGCGGCCGGGTGCGGCATCCAGCATGGCCTGGGCCATCAGCGTGCCCTGCAACGGGCCATGCACCACCAGGCCGGGATAGCCTTCCTCGCCGGTCACGTAGGGCATGTCGTAGTGGATGCGGTGGCCATTGCCCGTCAGCGCGCTGTAGCGGAACAGCATCAGCGCGTCGGGCGTCACCGCGCGCTCCAGCGTCGCGGCGAAGGGCTGGGCGGCGGGGGCGGGCTTCACCGCCGCGCCCTCGGCGCCGCGATAGACGATGTCGTGCTCCTCCGTCAGCACCGGGCCGCGCCCGTTCGCCAGCGCGTGCCGCACGGTGACGAAGACCAGCCGGCCGGAGCCGCCGGCCTTCTCCTTCACCGACAGGATGGTGGAGCGGCGGGTCACCCGGTCCTCCACCCGCAGGGCGTTGGCGGTGAAGTCCAGCCGCCCGCCGGCCCACATGCGCCGCGGCAGGTCATGCACGGGGGGCAGGAAGCCGCCGCGGCGCGGGTGGCCGTCGGGGCCGATGCCGGCGGGGCGGCGCCAGTCCTGGAACAGCATCCAGTGCCACAGGGGCGGGATGTCGCCCTCGGGGATGTCGCGGTCCAGCGTGGCGGCCAGGCCCTGGACCAGCCGGGGGTCCAGCCGGTCCTCCGCCGTCTCGGTCTTTCCGACGAATTCCTCGTAGGCCATGCGCCATCCCTTCGCTGCCGGCGCATCCTCTCCCCACCTCGCTGGGGCGTCCAGGGCCGCGCGCCACGGGGCTGCCATGAAACGGGCTTGCGGCGGGCGCGATTGGGGGCGAAGGAAGGGGCGTGGACCCGCAGGAATACGCGCTGATGGATGCGGTCGAGGACCGCATGTGGTGGTACCGCGCCATGCATGCGCGGGCCGCGGCGGCGCTGCACGCCCTGCCCACGGGCGCGGCGGTGCTGGATGCCGGCTGCGGCACCGGCGGCTTCCTGGCCCGCCTGCGCGCCGCCCGGCCCGACCTCGCGCTGCACGGGGTGGAATACGACCCCGGCGCCGCCCGCCGCGCCGCCGCCAAGGCCGGTGCGCTGGTGGCCGCCGGCACCGTCAATGCCCTGCCCTTCGGCGATGGCCGCTTCGAGGCGCTGTGCAGCCTGGACGTGCTGTGCCACCGCGCGGTGGACCAGGCTGCGGCGCTGGCGGAGTTCCGCCGCGTGCTGCGCCCGGGCGGATTGCTGCTGCTGAACCTGCCGGCCCATGAATGGCTGCGCTCCGCCCATGATGCGCGGGTGCACACGGCGCGGCGCTATTCCCGCCGCACGGCGCGCGCGGCGCTGGAGGGCGCGGGCTTCCGCGCGGTGGATGCGCGGCACTGGAATTCCCTGCTGCTGCCGCTGATGGCGGTGCAGCGCAGGCTGCTGGCGAAGGATGAGGGCGCGGCCTCGGACGTGACGGAATACCCGCCCTGGCTGGACCGCACGCTCTTCGCGGCAACCGAGGCCGAGCGCGCGCTTTCCCGCCTGGGGCTGCGCTTCCCGGCGGGCGGCTCCGTCATGGCGCTGGCGCGGCGATAGGACCACAGGATGGACATGCAGCACCCGGTCGGCCTTTCGGTCGTCATCCCCGTCTATCGCGGCGCGGCCACGGTGGGCCGGCTGGTGGAGGCGCTGAGCGCCCTGCGCCCCGAGGGCGGCATCGAGATCGTGCTGGTGAACGACGGCAGCCCCGACAATTCGGGCGAGGTCTGCCGCGCGCTGGTGCGATCGGCCACCGTGCCGATCACCTTCGTCGAGCACGCGCGCAACTTCGGCGAGCACAATGCGGTGATGACCGGCTTCCGCCACGCCCGCGGCGCCTACGTCATCAACATGGACGACGACCTGCAGAACCCGCCCGAGGAGGTCGTGCGCCTCTACGACCACGCGCGGCTGGGCGGCTGGGACGTGGTCTACACCTCCTACGCGCGGAAGGAGCATGAGGGCTGGCGCAACCTGGGCTCGCGCTTCGCCAACCGCGTGGCCGACGCGCTGCTGGACAAGCCGCGGGGGCTCTACCTCTCCTCCTTCCGCTGCTGCTCGGCGCTGGTGGTGCGGGAGGTGACGAAGTATGGCGGCCCCTACCCCTACATTGACGGTCTCATCATGCAGGTGACGCAGCGCATCACCACGCTGGAGGTGAAGCACCTGGCCCGCGCCGAGGGGCAGAGCAACTACACCATGCGGCGCCTGGTGCGGCTGTGGCTGAACCTCGCCACCTCCTTCTCGCTGCTGCCGCTGCGCCTGGCCATGTTCGCCGGCGCGGCGATGGGCGTGCTGGGGCTGCTGCTGGCGCTCTTCGTCATCATCGAGGCGATGTTCATCGAGACGCCGTCGGGCTGGGCCTCGACCATGACGGTGATGCTGCTGATCGCCGGGGTGCAGTTCCTCATCTTGGGCGTGATGGGGGAATACCTGGGCCGCGCCTTCCTGTCAGCCAATGGCAAGCCGCAGGGGGTGGTGCGGGCGGTGGAGCGCGGCGGGCCGTGATGAGCCCGCATTGGCTGGCGCTGGCCGGCGCCATCGGCTCCTCCATGGTCGGGCAGGTGCTGCTCAAGACCGGCGCGGGGGGCGAGGGCGGCTTCCTGGCGCAGCTGTTCCGCCCCACCACCATCGTCGGGCTGGGCTTCTACGGCATCGGCGCGCTGCTCTACATCGTGGCGCTGCGGCGCATCCCGATGAGCGTGGCGCTGCCCTGCACCGCCGCCTCCTACGCCATCATCGCGCTGATCGGCTGGTGGGCCTTCGGCGAGGCGATGGGGGCGCAGAAGCTGGCCGCCATCGCCCTCATCATGGCCGGCGTCGCCCTGCTGGCGACGGCCTGAGCCGCCCTCAGGCCCGCACGCGCTCCATGTAGCCGCCAAGCGCCGCGGGATCGAGCCAGCGGGTGACGCTGACGATCTCCCCCTCCGGCTCCATCCAGGTCGTGTGGCCGCCGGCGCCGCTGAAGCACGTGCTGCCGCGGCTGGCGGCGGGCCACTTGGCGCCGTCCGAGTTCAGCCAGAACAGGAAGCCGTAGTGCGGGTTCAGCGCGCAGGGGGTGCGGCACATCCGCAGCCATTCGCCGCGCACCAGCCCCTTGCCCTCGCCGGCCACCATCAGGGCGATGCGCGCCTGGTCCTCGGCCGAGATCACCACGCCGCCGCCCCAGTGGCCGCCGCCGGAGACGCTCTCCATCTCCTCGCCATCCACCGCGATGGTGCTGGTGGAGTAGCCGCGCCAGGACCAGCTGTCCGAGCAGCCCAGCGGGTCGGCGATGCGCTCGCCGAACAGCACCGGCAGCGGGCGGCGGAACACCAGCAGCAGCGCCAGCGCCAGCGCGTTCACCCGCACGTCGTTGTATTCCCAGTATTCGCCGGGCGCGTGCAGCGGGCGTGGGCTGCGCTTGGCGCCCTGCCCCTCGACGCCCAGGTTCCGCCCGCGGTCAATCAGGTCGCTCTTGCCCCAGAGCGTCCCTTCCCATTCGCTGGTGTTGGTCAGCAGGTGGCGCCAGGTGACGCGCCCGTTCCGCTCGCCCTCGAAGGCCGGGTGCTGCGCGCGCCGCAGCACCGGCTCGTCGAGGTCGGGGATGCGGCCATCGGCCCAGGCGAGGCCCGCCAGCAGCGCCAGGTAGGACTTGGCGACGCTGAAGGTCATGTCCGGGCGCTGCGTGTCGCCCCATTCCGCCACGCGGATGCCCTTGCGGAAGACGATGCCGGCAGGCCCGCCGCGCGGCGGCGCCGGGCCAATCACCGCATTGTCGGGCGGGCCCTCGAAATACCCGCCCTCCAGGTGGGCCAGGATGTCGCGCGGCCAGGGCGTCTCGTGCGCGAGCGCCCAGTCAACCGCGGCCTTCATGGCCGATGCCCCTGCCGGGTCAATGCGCCGTCGCCTTCGGCCCCGGCAGCTCGATGTCAATGGACAGGGCGGAGACGTCGCCGCCGCGCTCCAAATTCACCTGCACCTTGGTGGGATCAATGGCGACGTAGCGCGCCACCACCTGCACCAGCTCCTGCTGGAGCTTGGGCAGGAAGTCCTCCCGCCCGCGCCCCACGCGCTCGTGGCTGATGATGACCTGCAGCCGGTCCTTGGCGGCGGAGGCCGAGGAGGCGGGCTGCTCGCGCTTCTGCTTCTGGAAGAAGGAGAGCCAGCTCATGCCGCCCTCCCGCCGCCGAACAGGCGCCCGAAGAAGCCGGCCTTCCTCGGCGGCTCCAGGAAGCGGTGCGGCCGGTCCTCGCCCAGGAAGCGCGCCACGGCGTCGGCATAGGCCTGGCCCGCGGTGCTCTCCGTGTCCATGATGACCGGGTTGCCGGAGTTGGACGCCTTCAGCACGCTCTCGCTCTCCGGGATCACGCCCAGCAGCGGGATGGCCAGGATCTCCAGCACGTCGTCCAGTTTGAGCATCTCCTGCCGCTCGACGCGCGCGGGGTCGTAGCGCGTCAGCAGCAGGTGCTGCTTCACCGGCTCCTTCTTCTCCTCGGCGCGCTTGGACTTGGATTGCAGCACGCCCAGGATGCGGTCGCTGTCGCGCACGCTCGACACCTCGGGGTTGGTCACCACGATGGCCTGGTCGGCGTAGTAGAGCGCCAGCAGCGCGCCCTTCTCGATGCCCGCCGGGCTGTCGCAGAGGATGACGTCGAACTCCTTCGACAGCTCCTCGATGACGGTGCCCACGCCCTCCTTGGTCAGCGCGTCCTTGTCGCGCGTCTGCGAGGCGGGGAGGATGTAGAGCCCCTCCACCCGCTTGTCCTTGATCAGCGCCTGGGAGAGCTTGGCCTCTCCCTGGATGACGTTGACGATGTCGAACACCACCCGCCGCTCGACGCCCATGATGAGGTCGAGGTTGCGCAGGCCCACGTCGAAATCAATGACGACCGTGCGCTTGCCCCGCTGCGCGAGGCCGGTGGCGATGGCGGCGGAGCTGGTGGTCTTGCCCACCCCCCCCTTGCCCGATGTGACGACGACGACCTGCGCCATGTGTGAACCCCCGAAAAACCCTTGCCCCTACCCCAGCGGGTCGAAGCGCAATTGCTCGCCCTCCAGCCGCACCGCCATGGCGCGGCCGATGGCCGTGTCCCTGAACCCTTCGCGCACCGCGTAGAAGCCGGCGATCGCCACCAGCTCCGGGTCGAAGTGCTGGGCGAAGACGCGCGCCTCCGCATCCTCGCTGGCGCCCGCCACCGCGCGGCCGCGCAGCGCGCCATAGACGTGGATGTTGCCGTCCGCCAGCACCTCGGCGCCGGCGTTCACCGCGCCCATGACGATGAGGTCCGACCCCTGGGCATAGATGCGCTGGCCGGCGCGCACCGCCTGCGTCACCAGCATGGTCTTCGCGGCCGGTGCGGGGCGCGGCGGCTCCGGCGCCGCCACCGGCTGGGGCGCCGCCACCGCCACCGGCACGCCGGATGCCG
>JBEQBS010000059.1:0-12701 GCA_041639675.1 Rubritepida sp.
GCGGGCGGAAAGCGGCGCCGGCCGGCTGGACGAGGCCAGGGCCTGGCGCCTGCTGGGCGAGATAGGGCTGGCGGCGGCCTGACCCCTACCCGACCGGCACGCCCACCGCGTGCTTGCCGGTGCGGATGGTCTGGAGCGTCTGCACCCGCAGCACCTGCGGGGCGGCGGTCAGCTGCGCGGTCAGCGCGTTCTCATGCGCGGTGTCGCGCGCCACCAGGCGCAGCAGGAAGTCGCCGCCGCCGCGGATCATGTGGCACTCGCGCACCTCGGGCCAGGAGGTCGCCTCGGCCTCGAAGGCGTCCAGCACGGCCTGCTTCTGCGATTCGAGGCCGACGATGGCGAAGAACGTCACCTCGAAGCCCAGCGCCCCCGGCTCGATGTCGGCATGGTAGCCGCGCAGCACGCCCGTCTCCTCCAGCCGGCGCACGCGGCGCAGGCAGGGCGGCGCGGACAGGCCGACGCGCTGGGCCAGGTCCACATTGGTGATGCGCCCATCGGCCTGGAGTTCCGCGAGGATCCGCAGGTCAATCGCGTCGAGGTCGGCCCGGAGGCGGGCCGAAGCTTCCTTGCTGCTGTCGGGCATGGCGCGCAATATCATTGCGGATGTGCAGAAAGGCAAGGTGCGGGGTTGTTCCGCATGGCTGGATGGGCAGATATGCACGCAACGCGAAACGGACGCAGGATTCCCGTGCCTGAGCATATGCATACCCGGCTGCTGGTGATCGGTGCCGGCCCGGCCGGCTACACCGCCGCCATCTACGCCGCGCGCGCCGGCCTGGCGCCCCTGCTGGTGGCCGGCATGCAGCCCGGCGGGCAGCTCACCATCACCACCGACGTGGAGAACTACCCCGGCTTCGCCGAAGCCGTGCAGGGCCCCTGGCTGATGGAGCAGATGCGCGCCCAGGCCGAGCATGTCGGCACGCGCATGCTGCACGACATCGTCACCCGCGTGGACTTCGCCGGGCATCCCTTCGTGGCGGAGTGCGATTCCGGCGACCGCATCACCGCCGATTCGGTGGTGATCGCCACGGGTGCCCAGGCGAAGTGGCTAGGCATCCCGGGCGAGAAGGAATTGTCGGGCTTCGGCGTCTCCGCCTGCGCGACCTGCGACGGCTTCTTCTTCCGCGGCAAGGATGTGGCGGTGATCGGCGGCGGCAATTCGGCCGTGGAGGAGGCGCTGTATCTCTCCAACCTCGCGCGGCACGTCACGCTGGTGCACCGGCGGGACACGCTGCGGGCGGAGAGGATCCTCCAGCAGCGCCTCTTCGCCAAGGCCAATGTCACCATCCTGTGGAACCACGCCACCGAGGCGATGCTGGGCACCGACGCCCCGCGCCCCGTCGCGCGCGCCCTGGCGTTGCGCGACATCGCCACGGGGGCGGCAAAGGAACTGCCGGTGGACGGCATCTTCGTCGCCATCGGCCACGCGCCCGCCACGGCGGTGTTCCGCGGCGCGGTGGAGATGGACGCCAATGGCTACGTGGTGGTGGAGCCCGGCTCCACCCGCACCTCCGTGCCCGGCGTCTTCGCCGCGGGCGACGTGGCGGACCACATCTACCGCCAGGCGGTGACGGCCGCCGGCACCGGCTGCATGGCCGCGCTGGACGCCGAGCGCTGGCTGGCGCACCGCGCGGCCGGCAGCGCCAGCCCCGCCAGCTACGGGACCGAGACGAGCAAGGAGAGGGCCGCGTGATGCCGCTCGACTGGGACAAGCTGCGCATCTTCCACGCGGTGGCGGAGGCGGGCTCCTTCACCCATGCCGGCGAGACGCTGGCCCTGTCGCAATCCGCCGTCTCGCGCCAGATCCAGGCGCTGGAGGAGGCGCTGAGCGTCCCGCTCTTCCACCGCCACGCGCGCGGCCTGATCCTGACCGAAGCCGGCGAGACGCTGAACCGCACGGTGCGCGAGGTCTTCGCCAAGCTGGCGATGACGGAGGCCCTGCTGACCGAGGGGCGCGAACGCCCGGCCGGGCGGCTGAAGGTGACGACGACGACCGGCTTCGGCTCCTCCTGGCTCGCGCCCCGGCTGCACCGCTTCCTGGAGATGTACCCGGAGATCAACGTCTCCGTGATCCTCGACGATGCCGACCTGGACCTGGCGATGCGCGAGGCGGACGTGGCCATCCGCATGCACCCGCCGCGCCAGCCGGACCTGATCCAGCGCCACGTCGCCACCTTCGGCTGGCGCATCGTGGGTTCGCCCGACTACCTGAAGCGCCAGGGCATCCCACAGCGGCCGGAGGAGCTGGACGCGCATCGCCTGATCGTCTGGGGCGACTACCGGCCGCCGGTGGAGGAGATCAACTGGCTGGCCGAGATCGGCCGCAAGCCGGGCCAGGGGCGGCGCGGCACGCTGGAGTGCAACAGCCTCTCCGGCATGCTGGGGGCGGTGAAGTCGGGCCTCGGCCTGGCCGCCATGCCCGACTACATGGGGCCGGAGCTGGAGGGGCTGCTGACCGTGCTGCCGGAGCTGAAGGCGCCGAAGATCAACGCCTATTTCGTGTATCCGGAGGAGATGCGCTCCTCCAAGCGCATCTCGGTGTTCCGGGACTTCCTGGTGGCGGAGCTGGCCGGTCAGCAGGCGTGAGCATCATGCGCCCGTGGCATGGGTGATGCGAAGGATTGCGTCTTCTGCATGCGGAGGCTGGCATTATGGTGCGCCGCATCGGTGCTTCGGCACCGCGGGGCCTTCGGGTCCCACGTCTCCCAGACGTGAAGCCTCCCTGTATGACTTGGCCGCCGCCCCATCGGGGTTGGCGGCCTTTCTTTTGCCGGGGCGCCGCACCACCGGCTTCACAGGCGCCGCACGGGCGCGTAACCATTCCCGCCATGCGACGGTGCCCCGATGAGGGGTGAAACGGGAAGGCGCGACGGCGGGACCACGCACCCGCCCAATCCGCCGCTGCCCCCGCAACTGTAGGCGGCGAGCCGCCGGCCAGATGCCATTGCCCGGCAACGGGTGAGAAGGCGGCCGGCGGCAGCGACCCGCGAGCCAGGAGACCGGCCGGCGCAGAGTTGTCTTCGCGCGTGCCGGGCGGGGTGCACCGGCGCCACGGACCCATGGGGTCCGGTTGCGGACATGACGCCAGCCGCCACGGGCCGCCCATCCGCCCGGGGCTTGTCGTCACGCGCAGCACGGAGGAACCCCCGATGCGCCGTATCCTGCTTGCCACCGCCGCCATCCTGGCCGGCGGTCCCTCTTTCGCGCAGACCGCCATCCCCGACACCGTCGTCACCGCCACCCGCGCGCCCACCGCGCTGGAGCGCGTGCCGGCCGGCATCACCGTCATCACCCGCCAGGAGATCGAGGAGCGCGGCCTGGCCACGCTGGCCGAGGCGCTGCAGATCGTCCCCGGCCTGCGGCTGGCGCAGGCCGGCGGGCCGGGGCAGCAGGCCAGCCTCTTCCTGCGCGGCAATTCCTCGCGCTCCACGCTGGTGCTGCTGGATGGCGTGCCGCTGAACGACCCCTCCGAGCCCAACGGCGCCTTCAACTTCGGCAATGAGATGCTGTTCGACGTGGAGCGCATCGAGGTGCTGCGCGGCCCGGCCTCCTCGCTTTACGGCGCCTCCGCCATCGGCGGGGTGGTGAACCTGGTGACGCGCCGCGCCGCGCCGGACCGCGCCTTCCAGCCCTATGGCGAACTGGCCGGCGGCACCCGGCGCACGCTGCGCGGCGGCGCCGGCGCCACCGGCACGGTGGGCCGCTTCGACTACCTGTTCAGCGCCAATTCCCTGTCCACCCAGGGCAGCAACGCCACGGCGGACCGCTTCACCCGCAGCCTGCACGAGCGCGACGGCTTCCGCGGAGCCGCCGCCACCGCCCGCCTGGGCTGGACGCCGCAGGAGGGCACCCGCGTCGAGGGGCTGCTGCGCTGGCGGGAGAACCGCTTCGGCCTGGACAGCGTGCCGCGCGACGACCCCAACTTCACCGGCGAGGACCGCCGCTGGATAGGCCAGCTGCGCGGCGAGACGGCGCTGCTCGGCGGCGCCTGGACCACCGGGCTGCGCGTCGCCTTCACCAGCGACCGGCGCTGGTACCAGAACCTGCCGGACCAGCTTTCCGCGGCGGCCTCCACCGACCGCTACCGCGGCGAGCGCACGACGCTGGACTGGGGCAACGCCGTGCGCCTGCCCGGCTTCGGCGCCCTCTCCGACGGGCAGGCCAGCTTCGGCATCACGCATTTCCATGAGGAGGCGCGCAGCCTGGCCGGCAACCTGCCCTTCCAGACGCGGGTGGATGCGCGGCAGGACGGCACCGCCGGCCACGCCGCCGTGCAGTACCGCGTCTGGGACCGGCTGGACCTCTCGGCCGGCGGGCGGCACGACAGCATCGGCCGCTTCGACGACACCACCTGGCGGCTGGGCGCGGTGCTGCATTGGCCGGAGGTGAACATGCGCCTGCGCGCGGCGGCCGGCAGCGGCTTCAACGCGCCCTCGCTCTACCAGCGCTTCGGTGCCATCGGCACGACCTTCCGCGGCAACCCCGCGCTGAGACCCGAGCGCAGCCTGGGCTACGACCTGGGGGCGGAGCTGGACCTGCCCGCCTTCGGCCGCGCGGATTTCGCCACGCTGGGCGCGACCTTCTTCCAGAGCCGCGTGGAGGACCTGGTCAACTTCAACGCCGGCTTCAACACGCTGGTGAACGTGGACCGCGCGGCGATCAAGGGCGCGGAGCTGGCGCTGGCGCTGCGCCCGGCCGCCTGGCTGACGACCCAGGCGGCATGGACCATCACCGATGCGCGCGACGACGTGACCGGCCGCCCCCTGCCCCGCCGGCCCGAGCACGTGGTGACGCTGACCGCGCGCGCCGAGCCGCTGGTGGGCCTCGTCATCGCGCCCACCCTGCTGTTCACCGGTCGCAGCCCGGAAGGGGCCTTCGCGTCCTACACCGATGCGGGAACCAGCCGGGCCTCGCCCTGGTCGAACAAGGCCGGGGTGGTGCTGAACCTGACGGCTTCGTACCGCATCACGCCGCAGGTCACGGCCTTCGCCGAGGGGCGGAACCTGGGCGGCTCGAAGTGGGAGCCGGTGAACGGCTTCCAGGTGCCGGGGCGCTCGCTGCTGGTGGGGACGCGCTTCGCCTTCTGACGGCGGCACGCGGCTTGCACAGCCACCCGGCATCCTCATGCCGGGTGGGACACTGAATGACCGCTGACTCCTTGAACCGCCGCGACCTGCTCGCCGCGCTGGGTGCCGCAGGAATGGCCAGCCTGCCGCTTCCTTACGCCGACAGTCAGGCATTTGCCCAGACACAGGGCAATGAGTGGGTGCTGCGCTACGGCATCTCCATGGCCGATGTGCCGCAGACCACCGGCCAGCCCGACCGTGGGGCCGGCGCCTACCAGTTCACCGGCCACACCCTGTATGACCCGCTGGTGGCGTGGGAGATGGACGTGGCGGACCGGCCGGGGAAGCTGGTTCCCGGCCTGGCCACCGAATGGGCGGCCGACCCGGCCGACCGCCGCAACTGGACCTTCCGCCTGCGCCCCGGCGTGCGCTTCCATGACGGCAGCGCCTTCGACGCCGATGCGGTGATCTGGAACTTCGAGAAGGTGCTGAACCCGCAGGCGCCGCATTTCGACAACCGCCAGGCCGCCCAGGTGCGGCCGCGCCTGCCCTCCGTCGCCTCCTGGCGCAAGCTGGACGACATGACCGTGCAGGTGACGACCCGCGCGGTGGACAGCTTCTTCCCCTACCAGATGCTGTGGTTCCTGATCTCCTCGCCCGCGCAGTATGAGCGGCTGGGCCGTTCCTGGGACCGCTTCACGGTTGAGCCGTCCGGCACCGGCCCCTTCCGCCTGGCCCGGCTGGTCCCGCGGGAGCGCGCGGAGCTGGTGCGCAACACCGCCTACTGGAACCCCGCGCGCATGCCGAAGGTGGACCGCGTGGTGCTGGTGGTGGCGCCCGAGACCACCACGCGCACCAACGCCCTGATCGCCGGCCAGCTCGACCTCATCGAGAGCCCGGCGCCGGACCTGGTGCCGCGGCTGCGCCAATCCGGCGCGCGCATCGTCGAGAACGTGACGCCGCATGTCTGGAACTACCACCTGTCCCTCGTCGAGGGCTCGCCCTGGCGCGACGTGCGGCTGCGGCGCGCCGCCAACCTGGCGATCAACCGCGACGAGGTGGTGGCGCTGCTGGGCGGGCTGGCGAAGCCGGCGGTGGGCGTGGTGGACCCGTCATCCCCCTGGTTCGGCCGGCCGGAATTCCAGATCCGCCATGACCCGGCGGAGGCGCGGCGCCTGCTGGCCGAGGCCGGATTCGGCCCGCGCAATCCGCTGCGCACGCGCTTCATCGTGCCCTCCGGCGGCTCGGGGCAGATGCTCTCCATGCCGATGAACGAATACGTCCAGGCCGCCTGGCGTGAGGTCGGCATCCAGGTGGAGTTCCAGGTGGTGGAGCTGGAGGTGCTCTACACCTGCTGGCGCCAGGGCGCGCTGGGCGAGATCGCGCGCGCCGGCAACATCACCGCCAACAACGTGGCGTACCTGACGAGCGACCCGCTCTACGCCTTCATCCGCTTCTTCCATTCCAATCAGATCGCCCCCGTGGGCGTGAATTTTTCCCACTATCGCGACGCGGAGATGGACTCGATCCTGGACCGCGCGATGCAGAGCTTCGACGTGGCGGAGCAGGACGCGCTGATGCGCCGCGCGCATGAGAAGGCGGTGAACGAGGCGCTGTGGGTCTTCGTGGTGCATGACACCAACCCGCGGGCGCTGGGGCGTGGGGTGCGCGGCTACACCCAGGCGCAGCACTGGTTCCAGGATTTGACGACGCTGGCATAGTCGAGGCGGGGTCCGGGGTGGCCCCGCCACCCCGGCGGGGTGCAGGGGCGGCGCCCCTGCCCGTCACCCGTCGCCGGGAGATTGCGCCACACCATCTTCCGGCGCGGACGGCCCCAACTCCGCCAGCCAAGCCAAGTCCTCCTGCGGCAAGTTCTCGACCCAGCCGGCGAACCGTCCGTGCCGGCCGCCGTCATGGCTTCCGGCGGCCGGAACCGGCGATGCCCGCGGCGCGCAAGGAGGCAGCGCGGTCACGGACGCCGCCGCGGCGCCGGGTCGCGCATGGCGGCAAGGACCTCCGCCACCCGTCGCGCCCGCGTCGGCTCGGTCTTCGCGGCGCCCACCAGATGCGCCAGCCCGCGCCGCCGCCCCGGTGTCAGCACATCCCAGGCCGCCTGCGCGGCCGGGTCGGCGGCCAGGGCGCGGGCCAATGCCTCCGGCACCTCCACCGCATCCTGGTCGGCGACGCGGAAGCGCATGTCCAGCAGGGTTCCCAACCTTGCCTGCGTCGCCTTGCGCACGGCCGGCGAGACGATGAAGTAGCGCCGCCCATCGCCCGTCGGCATCCAGGCGCCGGCGACCGGCACATCGGCGATCTCGCCCTCCACCCGCAACCGGGGGTGGCGGGCAAAGGGCAATTCCGCCGCAAGCTCCGGCGGCAGGAACAGCACCGCGTACCACAGCACGCGCTCCCCCTTGCCCACGCCGTGCCGGCTGAGCGGCCCTTCGAAGGCGAAGGGGTAGGTGGGGCTCACCCCGCCTTCAGCACCGCAGGCGGCGCCGTCCGCTCCCGCTTCACCAGCAGCTTGTTCAGCGCCGTGACGTAGGCACGCGCCGAGGCGACGATGGTGCAGGTCTCCGCCGCCTGGCCGTCCACCAGCTTGCCGTTCTCCTCGAAGCGCACGGTCACGCGCGCCTGGGCGTCGGTGCCGCCGGTCACGCTCTGCACGGCGTAGAGCTTCAGGGTGATCTCGTGCGGCCAGGCGGCGCGGATGGCGTTGAAGGTGGCGTCCACCGCGCCGTCGCCCATCGCCATGCCATCATGCTTCACGCCGTCCACCTCCAGGCTGACGGTGGCCATGGGCCGCGTGCCCAGCCCGGTGGAGACGTTCAGCCCGGCGAGGGTGATGCGGTCATCGGCGCGCAGCACCTCGTCATCCACCAGCGCGGCGATGTCCTCGTCGTAGACGACCTTCTTGCGGTCGGCGAGGTCCTTGAAGCGCTTGAAGGCGTCGTTCAGCTGGTTGTCGCCGACCTCGTAGCCCAGGGACTTCAGCCGGTCGCGGAAGGCGGCGCGGCCCGAATGCTTGCCCAGCACCAGCGAGGTGCTGGTCCAGCCCACGCTTTCGGGCGTCATGATCTCGTAGGTGGAGCTGTCCTTCAGCATGCCGTCCTGGTGGATGCCGGATTCATGCGCGAAGGCGTTGCGGCCGACGATGGCCTTGTTGGGCTGCACGTCGAAGCCGGTGGTGGCGGCCAGCAGCTTGGAGATCTTCAGCAGCTTCGTCGTGACGATGCCGTTGGTGGTGGGGATGGCGTCGGCGCGGGTGCGCAGCGCCATCACCGCCTCCTCCAGGCTGGCATTGCCCGCGCGCTCGCCGATGCCGTTGATGGTGCATTCCACCTGCCGCGCCCCGGCGCGGATGGCGGCCAGGGTGTTCGCCACCGCCAGGCCGAGGTCGTTGTGGTTGTGAGTGGAGAAGATGACCTGGTCCGCGCCCGGCACGCGCTCGCGCAGCATGGTGAAGATGTGGGCCATGTCCTCCGGCACGGCGTAGCCCACCGTGTCGGGAATGTTGATGGTGGTCGCACCCGCCTTGATGGCGGCCTCGACGCAGCGGCACAGGAAGTCGTGCTCGGTGCGCGTGCCGTCCTCGGCGGACCATTCGACGTCGTCGGTGGCGTTGCGCGCCATGGTGACGCTGGCCGTCACCAGCGCCAGCACCTCCTCGGGCTCCATCCGCAGCTTCACGCGCATGTGCAACGGGCTGGTAGAGACGAAGGTGTGGATGCGCTTGCGCGCGGCCGGCTTGATGGCCTCGGCGGCGCGCTGGATGTCGGCGGGTGCGGTGCGGGCCAGGCCGCAGACCACGGGGCCGTCCTTGCTGAAGCGCTTCGCGATGCTCTCCACGCTCTCGAAGTCGCCCGGCGAGGCGATGGGGAAGCCGGCCTCCATCACGTCCACGCCCAGCTCGGCCAAGGCCTCGGCCATGCGGAGCTTCTCGTTCAGGTTCATCGAGAAGCCGGGCGATTGCTCGCCGTCGCGCAGCGTCGTGTCGAAGATGATGATGCGGTCGTCGGCCAGCTTGCCGAAGGAGGGGTGGGTGATGCTCATGGGTGCGCTCCGCGCCTGATGGGTTTCCGCCGTCATCCCCCGGGTGGAGCAGGCCGCACACGCGGCCGCGCGTCACGCCCGGGGGCGGAGAAGTCGAAGCGGAAGCAGGGCGAGCGCCAGCGCCCGGGGGGACGCCCCGGCGAACGGCACGGAATGTGCGGCGCGCTCAGCCATGGCGGGCACCCTAGCGGCGGCGACGGCGCCCCGCAAGCGGGGCGGTGGACAGGCGCCGGCCCCGCCCGCAAGCTGGGCGCAACGAACCATGGAGGAAACCCGATGCGCCGCGCCATCCTCGCGCTGCTCTGCGCGCTCACGCTGCCGATCGCCGGCCACGCCCAGGACTGGACCCCCGACCGCCCGGTGCGGATCATCGTCCCCTTCCCGCCCGGCGGCGCCACCGACCTGATCGCGCGCATCTTCGCCGAGCGCGCCTCGCGCGGCATGCCGCAGCCCTGGGTGGTGGAGAACCGCTCCGGCGCCAATGGCAACATCGGCATGGCCGCCGTGGCGCAGGCCGCGCCGGACGGATACACGCTGGGCGCCTGCACCATCGGCAACTGCGCCATCAACCCTTCCATCTACGCGCGCATGCCCTTCGACATCGCGCGCGACGTGGTGCCGGTCTTCTGGTCGGGCAGCGTGATGAACGCGCTGGTGGTGCGCGCCGACCACCCGGCGCGCGACTTCCGCGAATTCGTGGAATGGGCGCGGCGCGAGGGCAACCGCGTCAACTTCTCCTCCTCCGGCTTCGGGGCGTCGAACCACCTGCTGGGCGAGTTCATGAACGGGCGGCTGGGCCTGTCCATGCAGCACGTGCCGTTCCGCGGCGGCGCGCCGGCCATGCAGGCGGTGATGCAGGGCGCCACGCAGATGTTCTTCGAGAACACGCCCACGCTGATCGGCGCCATCCGCGCCGGCCAGCTGCGCGCCCTGGCGGTGAGCGGGCGCGAGCGCGACCCCGCCCTGCCCGAGGTGCCGACGCTGACCGAATCCGGCATGGCCGACAGCGTGATCGAGCCCTGGTTCGGCTACATGGCGCCGCGCGGCACGCCGCCGCACATCGTCGCGCGCCTCAACGCCCTGCTGAACGAGGCGAACAACGACCCCGAGGTGCAGCGCCGCCTGCGTGACCTGGGCGCCCGCCCCGAGGGCGGCCCGCCCGCGCGCTTCGCCGAACATGTGCGTGGCGAGGTGGCACGCTGGCGCCAGGTGGTGGAGCAGAACCGCATCGAGAGGATCGCCGAATGACCCACCACGTCCTGCTCTGCCGGGACCTGCACCCGGCCGGGCGGTCGCTGCTGGAGGCGCGCGCGGACCTGACGCTGACCACCCTGCACGACCCGCCGCCGGCGCAGTTCCACGCCGCCCTGCGCGAGGCCGACGCCGTGCTGTGCTGGCTGGAGCGCATGGACCAGGCGGCGCTGGACGCCGCGCCGCGCCTGAAGGTCTGCGCCCGTTACGGCGTGGGGTTCGACAGCGTGGACGTGCCGGCCTGCACCGCGCGCGGCGTGGCGGTGATGGTCGCCAACGGCTCCAACGACCTCAGCGTGGCCGAGCACGCGCTGATGCTGATGCTGGCCATCGCGCGGCGCACGGTGCAGTTCGACCAGCGCGTGAAATCCGGCGGCTGGTGGCCGGAGGATCTGGGCAAGGGCGGCCCGCTGGCGATGGCGGACCTGGCCGGGCGCACCGCGCTGGTGGTGGGCTATGGGCGCATCGGCACGCGGGTGGCGCGGCTGTGCCAGGCGTTGGGCATGCGCGTGCTGGTGCTGGACCCCGCCTACACGCCGGCGCGCCTCGCCGCCGATGGCATGGTGCCCGCCCGCGGCCTGCATGCCGCGCTGGCGGAAAGCGACGTGGTGACGCTGCATTGCCCCCTGCGCCCGGAGACGCGCCACCTGCTGGATGCCGCCGCCTTCGCCGCCATGAAGCCCGGCACCATCCTGGTGAACACCGCCCGCGGCCCGGTGGTGGACGAGGCCGCGCTGGCCGATGCGCTGCGCGCCGGCCGCGTGATGGGCTATGGCAGCGACGTGCTGGAGGTGGAGCCGCCCGCCGCCGCGCATCCGCTCTTCGGCCTGCCCAACGTCATCCTCTCGCCGCATCTCGCGGCGAGCACGGAGGAAGGGCTGGCGCGGATGGCGCGCATCGCCGCGCGCAACATCCTGGACGTGCTGGATGGCACGCCAGACCCGGCGATGATGGTGAACCCGGAGATCCTGCGGTGAGCGACGGAGACACGCTGGTGATCGGCGGCCGCACCCACACCCCCATCACCCCGCTGCCGGACCATGTGCGTCCCGGCGACCTGGTGATGGGTGAGCTCGGGCCGGGCATCCCGGTACCGGAGGATGGGCTGATCGTCGTGGACGTGACCTGGACCGGCGCCGGCAACCGCTGGTCCCGCACCATCGGGCTGGACCCGGTGCGGCCCGGCGAGGGGCGGCACGCGGCGCGGCGGCGCATCCTGCAGGCGGGCGGCTACCTGCCCTGATGCGTCACCCCGGCGGGTGGGTGGCCCACCAGTGGCGCGCGATCTCCTCGCGCGTCGCCACCCAGACGTCAGGGCAGGCCTTCACATGGTCCAGGAAGCGGGCCAGGGCGCGGGCGCGGCCGGGGCGGCCGACGATGCGGCAATGCAGGCCGACGCTCATCATCCGCCCGCCTTCCTCGCGCAGCTGCTCCAGCGCGTCGCGCAGGTGGCGTTCGAAGCCGTCGGGGTCGCCGAAGCCCGGCGGCACGGCGAACTTCATGTCGTTGTTGTCGAGCGTGTAGGGGATGATGAGCTCGGGCCTGCCATTCACCTGCACGTAGTGCGGCAGGTCGTCGTCATAGGCGTCGCTCTGGTAGAGGAAGCCGCCGTGCTCGGCCACCAGGCGGCGGGTGTGCGGGCTGATGCGGCCGGTGTACCAGCCCACGGGCCGCCTGCCGCACAGCCGCTCGATCGTCTCGACGCAGCGGGCGATCTCGTCGCGCTCCACGGCCTCCGGCACGGCGTGGTAGTCAATCCAACGCCAGGCGTGGCTCGCCACCTCGTGGCCGGCCTCCGTGAAGGCGCGGGCGGCGGCGGGGTTCAGCTCCAGCGCGCGGCCGACGCCATAGACGGTCAGCCGCAGGTCCCGCTGGGCGAAGAGCCGCAGCACGCGCCACACGCCGGCGCGCGCGCCGTAGTCGAACTGGCTTTCCACCGTGCGGTTGCGCTCGCCCAGGATGGGGCTGCCGCCGGGCACCTCGTGCAGGTACAGCTCGCTGCCGGCATCGCCGTTCAGCACCGTGTTCTCGCCGCCTTCCTCATAGTTGAGCACGAAGGACAGCGCCACGCGCGCGCCGTTCGGCCAGCGCGGGTCGGGCGGGGTGGGGCCATGGCCGGCGAAGTCGCGCGGGAAGAAGGTCACGGGGTCGGCGATCTGGCTCATGGGCCGCGAGTTTCCCGCCGCGCGCCGCCCGGTCAAGCCGTGACAGGGGCGGGAATGCTTGGCAAAAGGCCCGCATCTTCCGGAAGAGAGAACCGCCATGACGTTCCGCCCCGTGCTCGCCGCCGCCGCGCTGCTGGCGCTGGCCGCCTGCGCCCAGGACGCCGCG
>JBEQBS010000060.1:0-12553 GCA_041639675.1 Rubritepida sp.
CCGGCGTGCCCGGCCTGCTGACGGTCATCGCGCCGCGCCACCCTGAGCGCGGCGCGGCGGTGGCGGCGCTGTGCGGGGCCGCCTGCCGCAGCCAGGGCGCGCTGCCCGATGCGCGGCCCTTTTACGTGGCGGACACGATCGGCGAGCTGGGCGTGTTCTTCCGCCTCGCGGGCGTGGCCTTCATCGGCGGCTCGCTGGTGCCGCATGGCGGGCAGAACCCGCTGGAAGGCGCCCGGCTGGGCTGCCCGCTGCTGGTGGGCCCGCACCACTTCAACTTCACCGAGGCGGTGGCGGCGCTGGAGGCCGCCGGTGCCCTGCGCCCGGTGGCCGATACGCCGGCGCTGGCCCAGGCAGTGCGGGACGTGCTAACCATTCCGGCCGCGGCGCAGGCCATGCGCCACGCCGCCGCCGGGTCCGCCCGGGCGGCGGAGGACATCCCGGCCCGGCTGGCGGATCGCCTGCTGGGCCTCCTGCGGGGTTGAGGACGAAGGAGACACCGGCCATCGGCATCCGTGCCCCCGAATTCTGGGGTCGCGGCGGGGGAATCTGGCCCCTGCTGCTCCGCCCC
Source organism: Rubritepida sp. (assembly GCA_041639675.1). Classification (GTDB taxonomy): domain Bacteria; phylum Pseudomonadota; class Alphaproteobacteria; order Acetobacterales; family Acetobacteraceae; genus Roseococcus. Next base: position 569 of record JBEQBS010000060.1, read on the forward strand.
GCCGCCGCGCTCTATGCCGGGGCCACCGCGCGCCGCATGCGCCGGCCCGGCTGGCAGGCCCCGGTGCCCGTGCTGTGCTGCGGCGGCGCCACCGCCGGCGGCGCCGGCAAGACCACGCTCGCGCTCGACATCGCGCGGCGGCTGGCGGCGCGCGGCCTGGCGCCGCATGTGCTGCTGCGCGGCTATGGCGGCAGCCTGAAGGGGCCGGCGCGGGTGGACCCCGCTTTGCATGACAGCCACGCCGTGGGGGACGAGGCGCTGCTGCTGGCCGCCGTGGCCCCCACATGGGTGAGCGCGGACCGCGAGGCCGGGGCGCGGGCCGCCGTCGCCGCCGGGGCGGGCGCCATCGTCATGGATGACGGGCTGCAGAATCCCGGCCTGGCCAAGACGCTGTCGCTGCTGACGATTGATGGCGGCTACGGCTTCGGCAACGGCCACGTCATCCCGGCCGGGCCGCTGCGCGAGCCGGTGGCGGCCGCCGCTGCGCGCTGCGACGCCGCGGTGCTGATCGGCGCCGATGAATGCGCGGCCCTGCCCGCCCTGCCGCCCGCCCTGCCGGTGTTGCGGGCGGAGCTGGTGCCCGGGCCGGAGATGGCGGCCCTGCAGGGGGAAAGCGTCTTCGCCTTCTGCGGCATCGCCAGCCCGCGCAAGTTCTTCGCCACGTTGCGCGGCGGCGGCGCCGTGCTGGCCGGCACGGAAGCCTTCGCCGACCACTACCCCTTCGACGAGGACGACCTGCGCGCCATCCTGGCCAGCGCCGAACGGCTGGGCGCCATCCCCGTCACCACCCGCAAGGACTGGGTGCGCATCCCCGCGCCCTTCCGGGAGCAGGTGAAGGTGGTCGGCGTCTCGCTGGCATGGGAGGACGAGGCGGGGCTGGAGGCGTTGCTGGTGGCGGCGCTGGCCTGAGCCTCAGCGCAGCGCCGAGACGCCCACCACCTCCTGCCAGGCGCCCTCCGGCGTGGCCTGGCCGGCCAGCAGGCGCAGCGCCAGCAGCGCCGGGCTGGCCAGCAGCTGCACCTCGTCCTGCACGTCCGGCGGCGCGCCCAATGCCGCGAAGCGCGCGGTGGCGGCGCGGCGGTCGCCCCCCAGCGGCGTGGCCAGGCCGCGCAGCGCGCGGGCCAGGGCCGCCGGGGGCGCCCCATCCGTCAGGGCATGGCGCAGGCGCTCCAGCGGCTCGCTCAGCTCGAAGCCATGCAGCCAGGTGGCGGCCTCGATCACCGGCAGCGGCCGGCCCTTCGGCCCGGCCAGGAGGCGGCAGAAGCCGACGAAGCCGCCTCCCCCGGTCGGCAGCAGCACGGGCGCGCCGCGGCGGTCCAGCCAGGGCAGCATGTCGCGTGCGCACAGCACGGGCAGCAGCGCCTGGGCGTGGCGCCCGGCATCGCACAGCGCCTGGTTCAGCGCCGCCACCTCCTCGCGCCCGCTGCGCTGGATGAAGCGGCCCAGCGCATGCGTCGTCACCTCCAGGAAGGGGGCGGACAGGCGGGCGCCGCCCTTCTTGCCGGCCAGGCGCAGCTCGCGCTCCAGCGCCACCCCGGCCTCCCGGCCCGGCAGGGCGGATTGCAGCCAGCCGGCGCGCAGCCGGGCGAAGCACAGCACCGAAACCTGCGGGCCGGTGATGGCATGGGCCACGGCGTCGCCATCCAGCGCATCCAGCACGCGGGCGAAGTGGCGGCGGGCGGCCACCGGGTTGCGCGCGCCATCCAGCGCGCGCTCCAGCGCAGCCAGGCGGCGCTCGACCGGCTGGCAGCGCCGGGACAGGGCTTCGACGGCGGCCAGCGCCATGCCGGCGATGCGCGGCGGGATCGGGTCGCGGGGGCGTTCCCCCGCCGCCTGATGCATCGCCTGCGCCATCGTCGCCTCCCTTGCGTCCTGCGGTCGTCCCTATCTGGCAGGCGGCTGCGTCAGCGGCGGTCGCATCAGCCGAACAGCCACTTCGGCAGCCATGTCGCGCTTTCCGGCACCAGCACCACGAAGAGGATGGCGACGAGCTGGATCACCACGAAGGGGATGATGCCCCGGTACACGTCCTTGCTGGTCACGCCCTCGGGCAGCACCGACTGGATGTAGAACAGCGTCGGGCCGAGCGGGGGCGTAAGGAAGCTGGTCTGCAGATTCAGCGAGATGAGCACGCCGAGCCAGATCGGGTCTATGCCCATCTGCATCAGCACCGGGCCGACGATGGGCACGACGATGATGACGATCTCCACGAAGTCCAGCGGGAAGCCGAGGATGAAGACGATCAGCATCACCACGAAGAGCGCGCCGTACTTCCCGCCCGGGATGGCGTCGAGGAAGGCGCGCACCACGTCGTCCCCGCCCAGGCCGCGGAACACCAGGGAGAACAGCGTGGCGCCGATCAGCGTGGCGAAGATCATCGCCGTCACGCTCATCGTGTTGTGGCAGGTGGGGGAGAGGATGCCGTCGCGGAAGGTGCGCCACAGCGAGACGAGGATGCCCCAGAAGAGGATGGCGGCCAGCACCGCGGCCAGCGCCAGCGCCAGCTGGTCGCCCATCGGCGCGTCCAGCCGGCCCAGGCGCAGGTCGAAGCCCATGCCCAGCGCCACCAGCAGCAGGGCCGCGGCATTGGCGGCGTGGATGGGCAGCTTCGAGCCCTTGCCCGCCCGCATGCCCGCCAGCAGCGTGGCGCCGATGGCGCCGACGGCGGCGGATTCCGTGGGCGTGGCGATGCCCGCGAGCGTGGAGCCGAGGATGGCGACCAGCAGCACGATGGGCGCGACCAGCACCTCCACCAGCTCGCTCCAGGAGACGGTGCCGGCCTCCGCCGCGGGCACGGCCGGGCCGGTGGCGGGGCGCCACCAGCAGATGAAGCCCTGCCAGGCGATGTACATCGCCGTCAGCACCAGGGAGGGGATCATCGCCCCCGCATAGAGGTCGCCCACCGAGATGGTGTCTATGCTGAACAGCCCCTGGGAGAGCTGCGCCTGCTGGTAGGCGGAGGCCAGCACCTCCCCCAGCACGACCATGACGGTGGCGGGGGGGATGATCTGGCCCAGCGTGCCGGCGGCGCAGATGGAGCCGGTGGCGAAGCCGGCATCGTAGCGGTACTTCATCATCGCCGGCAGGGCGATGAGGCCCATGGTGACGACGGTGGCGCCCACCACCCCGGCCGAGGCGCCCAGCAAGGCGCCGACCACGGTGACGGAGATGGCCAGCCCCCCGTTCACCTTCCCGAAGAGCCGGCCCATGGCCTCCAGCAGGTCGGGCGCGATTCTCGAGCGCTCCAGCATCATGCCCATGAAGATGAAGAGCGGGATGGCGATCAGCGTCTCGCTGGTCATCGTGCCGAAGACGCGCTGCGCCAGCGCGCCGAGCAGGAAGGCGTCGAAGACGCCGAACAGGATGCCGAGCCCGCCGAAGACCATGGCGCAGCCGGTGAGGATGAACACCACCGGCAGGCCGATCATGATGCCCGTGCAGAGCACGACCATCATGCCGATATTGAGCCAGAGGCCGGGGCCGCTCACGCTTCACCGACCGTCTGGCGGTGCGGGAAGGCCGTGCGCTCCAGCCCTGCCAGCACGCCCAGCGCGCGGATGAGGATGGACAGGCCCTGGAGGGCGAGCAGGACGGCCATCAGCGGGATCAGCCCCTTCAGGTAGGGTTGCAGCGGCAGGCCGCCATGGGTCATCGGCCCCTCGCCCAGGCGGAAGGAGGTCATGGCGTAGCCCCAGGAGGCCCAGACCAGCAGCGCGCAGAAGGGCCACACGAGGAGGAGAATCCCGCAGGCTTCGAGCGCCGCACGCCGGCGCTCGCTCCAGCCGCCATAGTAGAAATCCACCCGCACATGGGCATCGAGCATGTAGCAATAGCCGATGGCCAGCATGAACAGCACGGCGTGGATGTAGGTCACGCCCTCCTGCGCCCAGGGATAGGAGGTGCCGAAGCCGTAGCGCAGCACCACCACCGCGAACTGCCAGACCACCAGCGCGACGGCCAGCCACATGACGGAGCGGCCGAGCGCGCGGGAGGCGGCGTCAATCCCATCCGCCAGGCGCAGGAGGAGCCTCACCTCAACCCCGCCGGATGGCGGCGGCGCGCAGGTTGAAGATCGCGCCGTAGCTCTGCATCATGTAGGACTGCGCGCGCTCGCGGTAGGCGGCGTAGCTGTCGGCGATGGCCTTCACCTGCGGGTCGGAGTGGCTGCGGTACTCCGCCATCATGTCGGCGGCGGTGCTGGCGAAGACCTGCACCAGCGGCGCGGGCACCTCGCGCACCGTCACGCCGTGGCGCGTCACCAGCTCGTTCAGCGCGATGGGGTGGCGGGTGTCGTATTCGGTGGTCGTCTCCTCGTGCAGCGACATCGCGGCGATGCGCACGATGGTCTTCAGCTCGTCGGAGAGCGCGTTCCAGCGCGCCATGTTGATGCCGATCTCCTCCGCGCTCGAAGGCTCCTGCACGCCGGGGTAGTAGTAGTTCTTCGCCACCTGATGCAGCCCCAGCGGCAGGTCGCTGAAGGGGCCGACGAACTCGGCGGCGTCGATCGTGCCGGATTGCAGGGCGGAGAAGATCTCGCCGGCCGGCAGCGTCACCACGGAGGCGCCGGCGCGGCGGAACATCTCGCCGCCCAGGCCGGCGGTGCGGAAGCGCAGGCCGCGGAAATCGTCGGCGGTGCGGATCTCGCGGCGGAAGAAGCCCATCCATTGCGGGCCGCTGTCGCCGACGATGAAGGGCTTGATGCCGAAGCGGGCGTACATGGCGTCATACAGCGCCTGGCCGCCGCCATGCATCATCCAGCCCTGGCGCTCATAGGCGGTCAGCCCGAAGGGGAAGGAGCCGAAGAAGCCGATGCCGGGCGACTTGCTGATCCAGAAGGAGGGCACGCCGTGGTAGAGATCCGCCGTGCCGGCGGCCACCGCGTCAAACGCCCCAGGCGCCGGCACCACCTCGCCCGCGGCGAAGAGCCGCACGGTCAGCCGCCCGCCCGAGAGCTGGCCGATGCGGTCGGCGCAGCGCTGCGCCGCGACGCCCGGGCCGGGCAGGTTGCGCGGCCAGATGGTGACCATGCGCCACTCGATGCGGCCCTGCGACAGCGCGGGCGTGGCCAAGGGGGCGGTCATGGCGGCGGCGGCGGCGGTGCCCGCCAGGATGGAACGGCGATCCATTGTCGTGTCTCTCTCCGGGAGTTCAGGCGAAGCGGGGGAAGTCCGGGCCGTCCAGCGGCGCGCCGTCCTTCAATGTCAGGTGGCGCAAGGGTGGCGAACCGCGGCCCCCGCGGTCAATGAAGACCGCGTCGTCCCCCACCCAGCGGGCGGAGAAGACGCGGCGGCGATGCGCGGAGCCGGTATTGGCCGGCGCGCCATGCACGGTGTGGAAGTCGAAGGCCACGGCATCGCCCGGCTCCATCGCCCAGCCCTCGATGCGGTAATCGGCGCGGTGGGCGTCAATGTCCGGCAGCTCCTCCGTGTCGTCATCGGCGTAGAGGTCGGTGCCGTCGAAGCGCTTGGGCTTGTGGTTCTTCCAGCGGTGCGAGCCGGCGACGCATTCCAGCGTCTGGTCGCGCGCCACGGGGTCGAGCGGGATCCAGAAGCTCACGCTCTGCTCGCCGCCGACGCAGTAATAGGGGCTGTCCTGGTGCCAGGGGGTGACGATGCTGGTGCCGGGCTCCTTCACCAGGATGTGGTCGTGGAAGAAGCGCGCGCCCGTGCTGCCCATCAGGCGGCGGGCCAGCGCCGCGCCGGGGCCGTGCATCACGAAGTCCCGGTATTCGGGGATGCGCTGCCAGTTGCACAGGTCCTGGAAGAAGCGCGCCGAGCCGTCCTTGGGGGTGTAGGAGCGCTCATAGGGACCGGGGCTGGCCATCAGCGCCTCGGTGCCGGCGCGCAGCGTCTCCACCCAGTCGCGGAAGGCGCCGCGCAGCAGGATGACGCCGTCCTCGCGGAAGCGCGCGGCGTCGTCTTCGGTGATGTCCATCCCTTGCCTCCTCGTGGCCGCGATCATCCGGGCGGCCGTGGCGCGTGTAAAGACATGTCAGGCCGGGCGCAGCGTCACCTCAGCCCATTCCGCCCCGGCTTCGGGCAGCACCTGCGCCGCGCTGCCATCCGGCGCGGCACAATCCAGCGCGTGCAGCAGGGCATCGCCGACGCGAAGCCTGCCACGCAGGGCGAACACGAAATCCGCGCGGGTCTCGCCAGCATCGGCGCGCCGCGCCACCGCATGGGCATGGGCGCCGCGGCGGGTGATGACGTTGAAGGCCAGCACCGGGCCGGCATGCAGCGTGGCGTGGATGGCGTCCTCGCCCCGGAAGCTGTGCGGCGCGGGGCCGATGGGCGTGCCGTTGAAGCGCAGCCCATCGCCGATCACGGTCAGCGTGCGGTCGAAGCCGGCATAGTCGCTGAACGGGCCGTCGCGCGTGATCTCGGCGAGGCTCAGCCGCCAGTCGTCGTCTTCGTGCCAGGCGATCTCGTGGCTCACGCCGCCGCCGTTGCGCCAGGGGCGCGTGGGGCAGTCGGCGCGCCGCAGCACCCTCACCGCAGGATGCCCGGCAGGTCGAGGCCCATGGCGCGCGCGTGGTCCTTCGCGATGTCGTAGCCGGCATCGGCGTGGCGCATCACGCCCGTGGCGGGGTCGTTCCACAGCACGCGCTCCACGCGCCGCGCCGCCTCCGGCGTGCCGTCGCACAGCACCACCATGCCGCTGTGCTGGGAATAGCCCATGCCGACGCCGCCGCCATGATGCAGGCTCACCCAGGTGGCGCCGCTCGCGCAGTTCAGCAGCGCGTTCAGCAAGGGCCAGTCGGAGACGGCGTCGGAGCCATCCAGCATCGCCTCCGTCTCGCGGTTCGGGGAGGCGACGGAGCCGGAATCCAGGTGGTCGCGGCCGATCACGACGGGGCCGATCTCGCCCTTCGCCACCATCTCGTTGAAGGCCAGGCCGATGCGGTGGCGGTCGCCCAGGCCGACCCAGCAGATGCGCGCCGGCAGGCCCTGGAAGGCGATGCGCTGCTTCGCCATGTCCAGCCAGCGGTGCAGGTGCCCGTCATGCGGCATCAGCTCGCGCACCTTCGCATCCGTGCGCGCGATGTCCTCCGGGTTGCCGCTCAGCGCGGCCCAGCGGAAGGGGCCGATGCCGCGGCAGAACAGGGGGCGGATATAGGCCGGCACGAAGCCCGGGAAGTCGAAGGCGTTCGCCAGCCCCTCATCCTTGGCCATCTGGCGGATGTTGTTGCCGTAGTCGAGCACGGCGGCGCCCATGCGCTGGAAGTCCAGCATGGCCTGGACATGCGCCACCATCGAATGCTTCGCGGCCGCCGCGACGGCGCGCGGGTCGCTTTCGCGCCTGGCCTCCCATTCCGCCAGGCTCCAGCCGGCGGGGAGGTAGCCATTCGCGGGGTCATGCGCGCTGGTCTGGTCGGTGACGATGTCGGGCACCACGCCGCGGCGCACCAGCTCGGGGAAGACCTCCGCCGCATTGCCCAGCAGGCCGACGCTGATGGCGCGCTTCTCCGCGCAGGCCGTGCGGATCATCGCCAGCGCCTCGTCCAGCGTCTCGGCCTTGTGGTCGAGGTAGCGTGTCTCCAGCCGCTTCTCGATCCGCGAGGGCTGGCATTCCACCGCCAGCACGCAAGCGCCTGCGAAGACGCCGGCCAGCGGCTGCGCCCCGCCCATGCCGCCCAGCCCGCCGGTGAGGATCCAGCGCCCCGCCAACGAACCGCCGAAATGCTGGCGGCCGGCCTCCACGAAGGTCTCGTAGGTGCCCTGCACGATGCCCTGGGAACCGATGTAGATCCAGGAGCCGGCCGTCATCTGGCCGTACATCATCAGCCCCTTGCGGTCCAATTCGTTGAAGTGCTCCCAGTTCGCCCAGGCGGGCACGAGGTTGCTGTTGGCGATCAGCACGCGCGGCGCATCCGCATGGGTGCGGAACACGCCCACCGGCTTGCCCGACTGCACCAGCAGCGTCTGATCCCCCTCCAGCCGGCGCAGCGTGCTGACGATGCGGTCGAAGCTGTCCCAGTCGCGCGCGGCGCGGCCGATGCCGCCATAGACCACCAGCTCGCCGGGCTTCTCCGCCACCTCGGGGTCGAGGTTGTTCATCAGCATGCGCAGCGGCGCCTCGGCGGCCCAGGACTTCGCCGAGAGTTCCATGCCGCGTGCAGCGCGGATGATGCGGTCATTCCTCACAGCACGATCTCCGTCAGTTCGGCGAGTTGCGGCAGCAACGCGATGGCGGCCTGCATGTCGGGGGCCATGTGGCGGTCCTCCTCCAGGGTCGGCACCTGCGCGCGCAGCAGGGCGCGCGCGCGCTCCAGCGCGGGCGAGGTGGGCAGGGGGGCGTGGAAGTCGCAGCCCTGCGCGGCGGCGAGGAACTCGATGCCCAGGATGGCGCGCAGGTTCGCGGCCATGGGCAGCAGGCGGCGCGCGCCATGGGTCGCCATGCTCACATGGTCCTCCTGGTTCGCGCTGGTGGGGATGGAATCCACGCTGGCGGGTGTGGCGCGCTGGCGGTTCTCCGCCACCAGGGCGGCGGCCGTGACCTGGGGCAGCATGAAGCCGCTGTTCAGCCCCGGCCGCGGCGTCAGGAAGGCCGGCAGGCCGGAGAGCGCGGGGTCCGTCAGCATGGCGATGCGGCGCTCGCTAATCGAGCCGATCTCGCACAGGGCCAGCGCGATGATGTCGGCGGCGAAGGCCACGGGCTGGGCGTGGAAGTTGCCGCCGGAGATCACCTCGCCCTGCGCCGCGAAGACCAGCGGGTTGTCGGAGACGCCATTGGCCTCCGTTTCCAGCGTCGCGGCGGCGTGGCGCAGAATGTCGAGGGAGGCGCCCATCACCTGCGGCTGGCAGCGCAGGCAATAGGGGTCCTGCACGCGCGGGTCGTCCACGCGGTGGCTGGCGCGGATGGCGCTGCCTTGCATCAGGGCGCGCAGGGCGGCGGCGACCTCCTTCTGCCCGCGATGGCCGCGCAGCGCGTGGATGCGCGCGTCGAACGGCCCGTCGCTGCCCTTGGCGGCGTCGGTGGACAGCGCGCCCGTCACCAGCGCGGCGCGGAACGCCTCCTCGGCCTCGAACAGCGCGGCCAGGGCCAGGGCGGTGGAAACCTGCGTGCCGTTCAGCAGCGCCAGCCCCTCCTTCGGCCCCAGCTCCAGCGGCGTGAGGCCATGGCGCGCCAGCGCCGCCGATGCCTCGCCCTCGCCCAGGAACTCGCCCACGCCCATCAGCGCCGCCGTCATGTGCGCCAGCGGCGCCAGGTCGCCCGAGGCGCCGACGCTGCCCTGGCCGGGGATGACCGGCAGCAGGTTGCAGTCCAGCGCCGCCTGCAGGGCCTCGATCACGCACCAGCGCACGCCGGAGGCGCCCTGCGCCAGCGAACCCAGCTTCAGCGCCAGCACCAGCCGCACCACCGGCGCCGGCAGCGCCTCGCCCACGCCGGCCGCGTGGGAAAGCACGATGTTGCGCTGGAGCGTCAGCAGGTCGGCATCCGGGATCCGCACCTGCGCCAGCTTCCCGAAGCCGGTGTTGATGCCGTAGACCGCCTCGCCCTTCGCCACGATGGCGGCGACGGTGGCCGCGCCGGCCTCCACAGCCGGCTTGCAGGATTCGTCCAGCCTCGGCGTCCCGCCGCGCCAGACGGCGCGCCACAGGTCAAGGCCGGCCTCGCCGGGATGCAGGATCATGCGCCTCTCCAGATGCGGGCATGCAGGGGATTGAAGCCGATGCGGGCGACGAGTTCCGCCGGTTCCGCGGCGTCCCAGATCGCCAGGTCGCACCACTTGCCGGGCTCGACCGTGCCGCATTCACCCAGCAGGCCCAGGGCGCGCGCGGCCTCCCGCGTCACGCCGGCGATGCACTCGGCCACCGTCAGGCGGAACAGCGTGGCGCCCATGTTCATGGTCAGCAGCAGGGAGGTCAGCGGCGAGGTGCCGGGGTTGCAGTCGGTGGCCAGCGCGATCCGCGCGCCATGGCGGCGCAGCGCGGCGACCGGCGGGGCCTGCGTCTCGCGCAGGGCGTAGTATGCGCCGGGCAGCAGCACCGCCACCGTGCCGGCGCGCGCCAGCGCGGCGCAGCCGGCCTCGCCCGTGTGCTCCAGGTGGTCGGCGGACAAAGCGCCGTGTTCGGCCGCCAGCGCCGCGCCATGCAGGTTGGAGAGCTGGTCGGCGTGCAGCTTCACCGGCAGGCCATGCGCGCGCGCGGCGGCGAAGACGCGCCGCACCTGCGCGGGCGAGAAGGCGATGCCCTCGCAGAAGGCGTCCACCGCATCGGCCAGCCCCTCGCGGGCGATGGCGGGCAGCATCTCCCCGCAGACCGCGGCGATGTAGGCGTCCGTGTCGCCCGCGGCCTCGGGCGGTAGGGCATGGGCGCCCAGGAAGGTCGTCGTCACCGCCACGCGCCGCGCCTGCCCCAGCGCGCGCGCCACGCGCAGGCAGCGTGCCTCGCTGGCCGCATCCAGCCCGTAGCCGCTCTTCACCTCGATGGTCGTCACGCCCTCGGCCAGCAGGGCGTCGAGGCGGGGCAGGGACTGCGCCAGCAGCGCGGCCTCATCCGCCGCGCGGGTGGCGCGCATGCTGCCCAGGATGCCGCCGCCGGCGCGAGCGATCTCCTCATAGGTCGCGCCCTCCAGCCGCTGCTCGAACTCGCGCGCGCGGTTGCCGGCGAAGACCAGGTGGGTGTGGCAATCCACCAGCCCGGGCGTGCAGAGCCGCCCCCCCATGTCGTGCACCGCATCGGCCGCGTGCGGCGGCAGCGCGGCTTCCTCGCCGGCCCAGGCGATCCGGCCATCCCGGGCGGCCACGGCGCCGCGCAGCAGCAGCGACGACCCCTCGGCCATCGTCAGCAGGCGCAGGTTCCGCCAGACCGTGTTGAAACGCATGGACGCACCCCCGGGGGCTTCATGTATAGACATAACGGGATGGCGGCGGCGCCGTCCAGCGGATTCGGAGGATGCGATGCGCTTCTGGGTGGACGAGGCCTGGCTGCCCGGCGGCTGGGCGCGCGACGTGGCCTTCACGGTGCGGGATGGCGCCATCGCCGCCGTCACGCCGGGCCTGCGCGCGGGCGCGCACCTGCCCGGCCGCGCCGTGCCGGGCATGCCCAACCTGCACTCGCACACCTTCCAGCGCGCCATGGCCGGGCTGGCGGAGCGCCGCGGCCCGGCCGCCGATTCCTTCTGGACCTGGCGGGAGCAGATGTATGGCGTCCTGGAGCAGCTGACGCCCGACGACGTGGAGGCCATCGCCGCCCAGGCGATGATGGAGATGCTGGAAGGGGGCTTCACCCACCTCGCGGAATTCCACTACCTGCACCACGCGCCGGACGGCACGCCCTATGCCGACCCCGCCGAGCTGGCCATCCGCATCGGCGCCGCCGCCGCCGAGACCGGCATCGGGCTGACCATGCTGCCCGTCCTCTACACCCATGGCGGCTTCGGCGGGCAGCCGCCCGCGCCGGGCCAGCGGCGATTCGTCAACGGCACCGATGCTTTCCTGCGGCTGGTGGAGCGCATCCGCACCGCGCTGCCCGGTGCCATCACCGGCATCGCGCCGCATTCGCTGCGTGCCGCCACCGGCGGGCAGATCGGCGAGGCGCTGCGCGCCTTTCCGCAGGGCCCGGTGCACATCCACGTGGCGGAGCAGGTGGCGGAGGTGGAGGCCTGCCTCGCCTGGTGCGGCGCGCGCCCGGTGCAGCACCTGCTGGCGACGCAGCCGGTGGATGCGCGCTGGTGCCTGGTGCACGCCACGCAGATGCAGCCCTTCGAGACGGAGGCGCTGTCGGCCACCGGGGCTGTCGCCGGCCTGTGCCCGATCACCGAGGCCAACCTGGGCGACGGCTTCTTCGACGCGCTGCGCTTCGCCGGCCCCTGGGGCGTGGGCAGCGATTCCAACGTGGAGATCACGGCACCCGGCGAGCTGCGCCTGCTGGAATACGGCCAGCGCCTGCTGCACCGCGGCCGCAACCTGCTGGCGCGCGGCGAAGGCGATTCCACCGGCGAGGCGCTGTGGGCCGCCGCCCTGGCCGGCGGCGCCCAGGC
>JBEQBS010000061.1:0-12485 GCA_041639675.1 Rubritepida sp.
CTCGCAGCAGCGTCAGCGCCAGCGCCGCGGCCAGCAGGTCCAGCCCCGCGGCCAGGCCCAGCGCGCCGGGGAAGCCGAGCGACCCCACGATCACCCAGCCGCCCAGCAGCGCCCCCAGCCCGGCGCCCAGGGTGTTCATGCCGTAGAGGGCGCCGATGCGCTCGGCCACCGTCTCCAGGCTGGTGGCGATGGCGCGGGCCAGGAAGGGCAGGGAGGCGCCCATCAGCGTGGTGGGCACCACCAGCGCCAGGAAGCACAGCGCGAAGGTGGCGGCGGCCGAGGAGACATGCGGCGCCAGCCCCATGGCGATGCCGTCATACAGGATGGGCTTGCTCAGCAGCGCGAAGGTGGCCACCCCGGCCTCGCACAGCGCGAAGCCCAGCAGGGCGGCGCGGGGCGACAGCCGGTCCGCCCATTTGGCGCCGATGATGGAGCCCAGGCCGAGGCCGGTGAGGAAGGCGCCCACCACCAGCGCGGCCGAGATGGTGTCGCTGCCCGCGAAGACGCCCAGCATGCGCTGCCAGACGATCTGGCACAGCAGCGCCCCGAATCCGGAGAGGAAGAAGGCGGTCATCAGGCGGGTCATCGGAGGGCGACACTGGCCGCGCTTCATGGCGGCGGCAAGGCGCTTGACAGCGCGCCGCCCCAGCTTTCCCATTCGCAACGCAAGGATGGGGAAACGGGCGATGCGGGCATGGGCCGTGGTGGAATGCGGGAAGCCGCTCCAGGAGATCGAGCTGCCGACGCCGGAGCCGCAGGGCGACGAGGTGCTGCTGGAGGTGACGCATGCCGGCGTCTGCCACAGCGACCTGCACATCTGGGAAGGCGAGTACGACCTGGGCGCGCGCGGCAAGCTGCGCATGGCCGACCGCGGCCTGTCCCTGCCGCTGGCGATGGGCCATGAGATCGTCGGCCGGGTGGCGAAGTGGGGCCCGGGCGCGGAGGGCAAGGTCGCGAAGGGGGATGTGCGGCTGGTCTTTCCCTGGGTCGGCTGCGGCGCCTGCGCCCGCTGCCGGGCGGAGGAGGAGAACATGTGCGCCGTGCGCCCGCGCGCGCTGGGCGTGTACCAGAATGGCGGCTACGCCACCCACGTGCTGGCCACCCATTGGAAGCACCTGCTGCCGATCGAGGGGCTGGATCCCGCCCTGGCGGCCACCTATGCGTGCTCGGGCGTCACCGTCTTTTCCGCCATCCGCAAGCTGATGCCGATGGAGCCGGATGAGTTTATCGCCGTGATCGGCGCCGGCGGGCTGGGCCTGCAGGCCATCGCCATCCTGCGCGCCATGGGGCATCGCGCCATCTGCGCCGTGGACATTGACGCCGGCAAGCTGGAAGCCGCGACCGCGCAGGGCGCCACCGCCACCGTGCAGGCCGGCGAGGACACGGCGAAGCGCCTGGTCGCCGCCTGCGGCGGGCCGGTGATGGGCGTGCTCGACCTGGTGAACGGCAGCGCCACCGCCACCGCGGCCTTCGACGCCATGGGCAAGGGCGGCAAGCTGATCCAGGTCGGCCTCTTCGGCGGGGAAATCCGCGTGCCGCTGCCCTTGATGCCGATCCGCGCCCTGACCATCCAGGGCAGCTATGTGGGCTCGCTGAAGGAGCTGCGGGAGCTGGTGGCGATGGCCCAGGCCGGGCAGGTGCCCGCCATTCCCGTGACGCGCGAGCCCTTCGCCAACGCCGATTCCGCGCTGCATCGGCTGAAGGAGGGCAAGGTGACGGGGCGGATCATCCTTTCGGCGGGTTGAGCGGCGCCGGAACAGGTGCTACAGGCGCTGCCAGTCGGAGCGTAGCGCAGCCTGGTAGCGCATCAGTCTGGGGGACTGGGGGTCGTGGGTTCGAATCCCGCCGCTCCGACCATCCGGCCCCCGCCTTGCCGCGGAGGCCGCCCTTGCGTTTCCCCCTCGTCGCCGCCCTCCCGCTGCTCCTCGCCGCCTGCGCCGAGGACGCATCCACGCTGCGCACCGCATCCTCACCCTGCGAGGGTGCGCCGCTGGTGAATGCCGACACCGCCTCCTCCACCGGCATCCTGCCCAGCGGCCCGGAGCCCATGGCCAATCGCGGCCGCCGCGGCGTGCGCGTGGCGGGCGACGCGCTGAACCGCAGCCTGCTGGTCAGCGAGGTGGCGGCGGCGCGCAACCCTGACGGCTCGGCGGAGGTCTCCGTCACCTTCCAGTCCTGCGGCTTCCTGCCGGTGACGGTGGCCGCGCGCATCTCCTTCCTCGATGCCGCCGGCCGCGCCATCGAGATGCAGGGCAGCGCGCCCATCCTGCTGGGGCCGGGCCAGCAGGGGGTGGGGCTGCGCTGGCGCTCGGCGGCCCGGCCGGCCTCCTTCTGGGTGGAGCTGGCCGAGCTGCCGGCGCGGTAGCGGCCGGACCATGCTGCGTTCACGCCGCATGGTCCAGCCTGTTGGTTCCGCAGCATCCTCACGTATCCGGATGCTTCCATCCGGACACGACCTGCGTCATTCCGCGGCGGGCTTCAGCACGCCGCGCCGCACCTGGTCCAGCTCGATGGATTCGAACAGGGCGCGGAAGTTGCCCTCGCCGAAGCCCTGGTCGCCCTTGCGCTGGATCAGCTCGAAGAAGATCGGGCCGATCACCGTCTCGGTGAAGATCTGCAGCAGCCGCCCGCCGGAGGGCGAGCCATCCATCAGGATGCCGTTGCGCTGCATCCGCGCGATGTCCTCGCCCGTGCCGGGCAGGCGGCCGGGCAGCAGCTCGTAATAGGTGGCGGGCGTCTCCAGGAAGCGCACCGCGCGCTCGCGCAGCCCCTCGACGGAGGCGTGGATGTCCTCCGTGCCCATGGCGATGTGCTGGATGCCCTCGCCGCCATAGGCGCGCAGGTATTCCTCGATCTGGCTCTTGTCGTCGCTGCTCTCGTTGATCGGGATGCGGATCTGCCCGCAGGGCGAGGTCATGGCCTTGGACTTGAGGCCCGTCAGCTTGCCCTCGATGTCGAAGTAGCGGATCTCGCGGAAGTTGAAGAGGCGCTCATAGAACCCCGCCCAGGCGTCCATGCGGCCGCGGTGGACGTTGTGCGTCAGGTGGTCAATCACCGTCAGCCCATGGCCCTTCGGATTCGGGTCCACGCCGTCGAGGACCTTGAAGTCCACGTCGTAGATGGAGCCCTTCGCGCCGTAGCGGTCCACGAAGTAGATGAGCGACCCGCCGATGCCCTCGATGGCGGGGATGTTCAGCTCCATCGGCCCCACCTTGCCGTGGAAGGGCTTGGCGCCGAGCTGGATGGCGCGGTCATAGGCATGGGTGGCATCCGCCACGCGGAAGGCCATGGCGCAGGCCGAGGGGCCATGCACCTTGCCGAAGGCCTGCGCGAAGGAGGAGGGCTCGGCGTTCAGGATGAAGTTGACCTGGCCCTGCCGCCACAGCGTCACGTCCTTCGAGCGGTGGCGCGCCACCATGGCGAAGCCCAGCCGCTCGAACACCGCGCGCAGGTGCTGCTGGTCCGGGCCGGTGAACTCGACGAACTCGAAGCCGTCGGTGCCCATCGGGTTCAGCGCGGTGATGGCGCCGGCGTCGGCGGTGCGGTCGGGCGGGATGTCCATGGTCGTTCTCTCTCCTCAGATGGTGGCGTCGGTCGGCAGCACGGCGCCCACCGGGATGGGCGGGGCGTCGCGCGCGGCCAGCAGGGCGGGTTCCAGCCCGTCAAGCAGCGCGAACAGTTCGCGGTAGTCGTCCAGCACGCAGTAGAGCGGCTGGAGGTCGTCTATCCGGTATTCGGTGCGCAGCACGCGCGCGGCGTCGAAGCGCAGGCGCGGCACCTGCCCGTGCGTGGCGTGCCGCGTCTCGGTGGCGGAGGAGAGGATGCCGGCGCCATAGGCCCGCACGCCGCCTTCCTCGCGGATCAGCCCGAACTCCACCATGTGCCAGTACAGCCGCGCCATCGGCCGCAGCGCGCCATGCCGCTGCGCGAAGGCGCCATGCGCGCCGTAGCCCTGCAGGAAATCGGCGAAGTGCGGGTTGGCCAGCAGCGGAACGTGGCCCAGGAAGTCGTGGAAGATGTCCGGCTCCTCCAGGTAGTCCATCTCCTCCGGCCGGCGCAGCCAATGCGTCACCGGGAAGCGGCGGGCCGCTAGGTGGGCGAAGAAGGCGTCCTCCGGGATCAGGCCGGGCACCGCCACCAGGGACCAGCCGGTGCGGGCGGCGAGCGCGGCGGAGACGCGGGCGAGGTCGGGTACGCCATCGGCGCAGTCCAGCAGGGCCAGGGCCTCCCGGAAGGCGCGCGCGGCGTGCCGGGGGAACAACGAAGATTGGCGCCGGTACAGCGCGCGCCAGGTGGCGTGGTCCTCCGCCGGGATGGCGGCATGGTCCTGGGGCAGGGTGTAGTCCGGTGCGGCGGACGCATAGTCGCCGCGCAGGTTCGGAGCGGGGGCGATGGCGTTCATGACTGTGTGAATACCCTACCACCTTCGGCGGTTTTCACCGAAGATGCGCCGCGTTGCCGCCTTGTGCAGCGCGAAGTCACCCAGGATGGAGGCTTGCTTGGTGAAATCCTCTCCGGTGGCGCTGGACGCCGCCGACCGCCGCATCCTGCGCGCCTTGCAGGGCGATGGGCGCATTCCCGTGGTCGCGCTGGCCGGGCAGGTGGGGCTTTCCGCCACGCCCTGCCAGCGCCGGGTGCGCCGGCTGGAGGAGGAGGGCGTCATCCAGGGCTATGGCGCCCGGCTGGACCCGCGGCGCCTGGGCCTGCCCCTCCAGGCCTTCGTGCAGGTGGCGCTGGTGAGCCATGCGGAGGAGATCGTGGAGCGCTTCCATGCCGCCCTGGCCCAGCGCGAGGAGGTGATCGCCGCCTACACGATGAGCGGCGACATGGACTACCTGCTGCACGTGCTGGCGCCCGACATGGACGCCTTCGGCGACTTCGCCACCCGTGCGCTGCTGCGCCTGCCCGGCGTGAAGGAGACGCGCAGCAGCTTCGTGCTGGCGACGCTGAAGCCGCCGGGGCGGGTGCCGGTCTAGAAGCCCCGCGACGCCTCCCGCGTCAGCGCCTCGCGCAGCACGGAGCGGAATTCGCGCCGGTGCAACTCCCGCACGACCAGCAGCGAGGCGAGCATCAGCGCCACCGGGTGGACGATCCAGGCCAGGGCGGCGAGGCCGAAATAGTAGGCGCGCAGCCCGGTGTTGAAGTGCCGGCCGGCGCGGTTCATCACCTCCGCCGCCGCCAGCGCCCGCGTGCGGTCCGCCTTGCCGGGCATGATGGAGCCCATCACGATGGAGCCGTAGTTGAAGTGGCGCAGCGCCCAGGTCAGCTCGAAGAAGGCGCGGATGAAGATCAGCAGCAGCAGGCCGATGCGGATCTCCCACGCCCAGTCATTGGTCGGCGGCTCGGCGAAGGGGAGGGAGGCCAGCACGCGCCGCCCGAGATCCGGCGCGCCCAGCAGCGCGACGAGGCCGCCCAGGATGAAGATGCAGGTGTTGGCCAGGAAGCTCGTCGAGTTCATCAGGTTGCCGACGATCTGCGTGTCGAGGATGCGGTTGTCCCGCTCCAGCAGCGCCAGCATCCAGCGGCGGCGGTGCTCGTCCATCGCGGCGATCACCGAGCGCGCGCGGATGGCGGGCACGCGGTCCACGATCGCCGCGTAGCCCGCCCAGCACAGGGCGAAGACGGCCAGCGCCAGGAGGTCCAGCGCCGGCACGCCCCACATCAGCCGCGCGCCATCTCCGCCTTCAGGTTCTCGTCCAGCGCGGCGAGGAAGGCCTGGGTGTTGAGGAAGGGCTCGTTCGGGCCGATCAGCACCGCCAGGTCCTTCGTCATCTTGCCGGATTCCACCGTGTCCACGCAGACCTTCTCCAGCGCATCGGCGAAGGCCACCACGTCGGGCGTGTTGTCGAACTTGCCGCGGTAGGCCAGGCCGCGCGTCCAGGCGAAGATGGAGGCGATGGGGTTGGTGCTCGTCTCCTGCCCCTTCTGGTGCTGGCGGTAGTGGCGGGTGACGGTGCCATGCGCCGCCTCGCTCTCCACCGTCGCGCCATCGGGGGAGAGGAGCACGGAGGTCATCAGGCCCAGGCTGCCGAAGCCCTGCGCCACGATGTCGCTCTGCACGTCGCCATCGTAATTCTTGCAGGCCCAGACGTAGCCGCCTTCCCACTTCAGGGCGCAGGCCACCATGTCGTCAATCAGCCGGTCCTCGTAGGTGAGGTTGGCGGCCTTGTAGCGCTCGGCGAACTCGGTGTCGAAGACGCGGCGGAAGATGTCCTTGAACTCGCCGTCATAGGCCTTGAGGATGGTGTTCTTGTGGCTCAGGTACACCGGGTAGTTGCGGGCCAGGCCGTAGTTGAGGCAGGCGCGCGCGAAGCCCTCGATGGAGGCGCGGGTGTTGTGCATGCCCATCAGCACGCCGCCGCCGGCCGGGAAGTTCGTCACTTCCAGCGTGATCGGCTCGCCGCCCGCGGCCGGCGTCCAGCTCAGCGTCGCCTTGCCGGCGCCGGGGATCTTCGTCTCGGCGGCGCGGTAGATGTCGCCATAGGCATGGCGGCCGACGACGATCGGCTTGGACCAGTGCGGCACCAGGCGCGGCACGTTCGAGCAGATGATCGGCTCGCGGAAGATGGTGCCGTCGAGGATGTTGCGGATGGTGCCGTTCGGGCTACGCCACATCTTCTTGAGGCCGAATTCCTTCACCCGCGCCTCGTCCGGGGTGATGGTGGCGCACTTCACCGCCACGCCGTATTGCTTGGTGGCGTTGGCGGCGTCCACCGTGACCTGGTCGTCGGTCTGGTCGCGATATTCGATGCCCAGGTCGTAGTACTTCAGGTCAATATCCAGGTAGGGCAGGATCAGGCGGTCCTTGATGAACCCCCAGATGATCCGCGTCATCTCGTCGCCGTCCATCTCCACGACCGGCGTCTTGACCTTGATCTTGGCCATTTCTCGTCTTGCCCTACCTCTTGGGGGTCCGCCCGGCGGCCCCTTGCCTTCGACGGTGCGGACATTCGCACCGCCATGCCGCGGCATCAAGCCGCGCGCGGGGTGATTCAGCCGAGCGTGTGGTTCGCCATCGCCTCGATCGCCTGCACCAGCCCGGAATGGTCCCAGCCCTCGCCGCCCATCGCCGCGCAGGCGCTGAACAGCTGCTGGGCCGACGCCGTGTTGGGCAGGGCCACGCCCAGCTCCTTGGCGGATTGCAGCGCCAGGTTGAGGTCCTTCTGGTGCAGCTTGATGCGGAAGCCGGGGTTGAAGGTGCGGTTGATCATGCGCTCGGCATGCACCTCCAGGATGCGGCTGTTGGCGAAGCCGCCCATCAGCGCCTGGCGCACCTTGGCGGGGTCCGCCCCGGCCTTGCTGGCAAAGACCAGCGCCTCGGCGCAGGCCTCGATGTTGAGCGCGACGATGATCTGGTTGGCCACCTTCGTCGTCTGCCCGGCGCCGTTGGGGCCGACCAGGGTGATGTTCTTGCCCATCGCCTCGAAGAGCGGCAGGGCGCGGGCGAAGGCGGCCTCCGGCCCGCCGACCATGATGGTCAACGCCGCGTTGCGCGCCCCCACCTCGCCGCCGCTCACCGGCGCGTCCAGGTAGTCGCAGCCGAGCGCGTTGATGCGCGCCGCGAACTCCTTGGTGGCGGTGGGGCTGATGGAGGACATGTCCACCACCAGCGTGCCGGGCTTCAGCGCCGCGGCGATGCCGCCCTCGCCGAACAGCACGCGCTCCACGTCGGGCGTGTCGGGCACCATGAGGATGACGACCTCCGCGGCCGCCGCCACCGCGGCCGCGTCGGGCAGGATGGCGAAGCTGGCCCGCGCCTCGGGCTTCAGCGAGGCGCGCTCCGGCGCCAGGATCTCGTGGCCTGCCTTGCGCAGGTTCTCGGCCATGGGCTGCCCCATGATGCCGAGGCCGATGAAACCGATCTTCATGTGCTCATTGTCCCCGATACTGCTGCCACCAGCCCAGCCCGGCCAGCGTCTCGCCCCTGGGGCGGTATTCGCAGCCGATCCAGCCGCGATAGCCCATGGCGTCAATGGCGTCGAACACGAAGTCCCAGCGCACCTCGCCGGTGCCGGGCTCGTTGCGGCCGGGCGTGTCGGCCACCTGCATGTGCGCGATGTAGGGCAGCAGCTCCTGCGCCTTGCGCGTCACGTCGCCCTCGGTGACCTGGCAGTGGTACAGGTCGAATTGCAGGCCCACGCGCTCCGGCCCCAGCGCCTCGATCACCGCCTTGGCCTGGGCGGTGGTGTTGAGGAAGAAACCGGGGATGTCGCGGTGGTTGATCGGCTCGATCACCGGCTTCACGCCGGCCTTGGCGCATTCCTCCGCCGCGAAGTCCAGATTGGCGGCGTAGCAGCCCAGCAGCGTGTCGCGCGCCACGCCGGCCGGCGCCAGCCCGGCCATCACGTGCAGCCGTGGGCAGGACAGCGCGGCGGCGTAGTCCAGCGCGCGCTTGATGCCGTCGCGGAACTCGGCGCGGCGCTCGGGCAGGCAGGCCATGCCGCGCTCGCCGGCATTCCAGTCGCCCGGGGGCGCGTTGAACAGCACGTTCGCCAGGCCGTTGTCCGCGAGGCGCTTGGCGATCTCGGCGGCGGGGAACTCATAGGGGAACAGGAACTCCACCGCCTCGAACCCCGCCGCGCGGGCGGCCGCGAAGCGGTCGAGGAAGGGGACCTCGTTGAACATCATGCTGAGGTTGGCGGCGAATTTCGGCACGAGGTCCCCTCCCGGTGTGGCGGGGCGGGGGCTAGGCCCCCGCGCCGCCGGCGTCCATTGCCCGCGCCTCAGGCGTTGCCGGCCAGGTAGTCCATCGCCGCCTTCGCGCCCTCGGGCTTGTGCGGCACGCCGGCGATGCGCAGCCCCATCTCCACGCCGCTCAGCGTGCCCATCAGCGCCAGGTCGTTGAAGTCGCCCAGGTGGCCGATGCGGAAGACGCGGTCGTTCAGCTTGCCCAGCCCGTTGCCGAGCGACATGTTGAACCGCTCCAGGATCGCCGCGCGCAGGCCATTGGCGCTGTGCCCCTCCGGCAGCCGCACGGCGGTCAGCGCGGAGGAGTAGTGCCGCGGCTCGTCGCACTGGATCTCCAGCCCCCAGGCGCGCACGGCGCGGCGCGTCGCCTCGGCGTGGCGGTCATGGCGGCTGAACACCTCGTCCAGCCCCTCGGCCAGCAGCATGTCCAGCGCGGTGTCCAGCGCGTAGAGCATGTTCGTGGCCGGCGTGTAGGGGAAGTAGCCGGTGGCGTTGGCCGCGATCATCGGCTTCCAGTCCCAGAAGGAGCGCGGCAGCGTCGCCGTCTCGCTGGCCTTCAGCGCCTTGGCCGAAACGGCGTTGAAGGAGAGGCCCGGCGGCAGCATCAGCCCCTTCTGCGAGCCGGCCACCGTAACGTCCACGCCCCATTCGTCGTGGCGGTAGTCAATCGAGCCGAGCGAGGAGATGGTGTCCACCAGCAGCAGCGCCGGGTGCTTCGCCGCGTCCATCGCGCGCCGCACCTCGTCAATGCGCGAGGTGCAGCCGGTGCTCGTCTCGTTGTGCACGACGCAGACGGCCTTGATCTCGTGCTTCGCATCCGCCTTCAGGTAGGCCTCGATGGCGGCGGGGTCGGCGCCCTGGCGCCAGTCGCCGGCCAGGAATTCCGGGCGCAGGGAGAGGCGCTCCGCCATCTCCCGCCACAGGGTGGCGAACCAGCCGGTCTCGCACATCAGCACGCGATCGCCGGCCGAGAGCGTGTTGACCAGCGCGGCCTCCCACGCCCCGGTGCCGGAGGCCGGGTAGATGACGACATGCGACTGCGTCTTGAAGACATGCTTCACCTTGGCCAGCACCTGCGCGCCCAGCTTGCCGAAATCCGGCCCGCGATGGTCCATGGTGGGGTTGTCCATGGCGCGCAGCACGCGGTCCGGCACGTTGGTCGGGCCGGGAATCTGCAGGAAGTGGCGGCCGCCGGCGGCGCTGGTCTGGAAATAGGCCATGGATGGGCTCCTCGTCTCGGCGCCGGTATGGCCCGGATGGCGTAGCTGCGCCAACGAGTTCCGCTTCTGCCGCCGATGAGGATTATCCATCTGACGGCGCGCAAGCGGCGCGGTAGAAGGCGGGCATGAACGCCATCGCCGCCCGCATCGGGGATTCCCGCCTCGCCGACCGCCTGCGCCGGGAGACGGAAGGAGAGGTGCTGTGGAGCGCCGCCGACCGCGGCCGCTACAGCACCGATGCCAGCATCTACCAGGTGGAGCCCCTGGGCGTGCTGGTGCCGCGCACGGCCGCCGACGTGGAAGCCGCCATGGCCATCTGCCGCGAGGAAGGCGTGCCCGTGCTGCCGCGCGGCGGCGGCACCAGCCAATGCGGGCAGACCGTCAACCGCGCCCTGGTGCTGGACTGCACCAAGCACCTGCGCAACGTCATCGGCGTCGAGGGCGACACGGTGCGCGTGCAGCCCGGCATCACCCTGGGCGCGCTGAACGAGGCGCTGAAGCCGCGCGGGATGTTCTTTCCGGTGGACCCCTCCACCTGGGCGCGCTGCACCATCGGCGGCATGGCGGGCAACAACTCCTGCGGCTCCAAGTCCATCCGCTATGGGCTGATGGCGGACAATGTCCGCGCGGTGGATGCCATCCTGGCCGATGGCTCCCGCCACGTCTTCGGGGAGGGCGCGCCCAACACGGAGCTCGTCGCGCGGCTGCACGCGCTGGGCGAGGCCGAGGCGGCGGAGATCGCCGAACGCTTCCCGCCGGTGCTGCGCCGCGTCGGCGGCTACAACCTCGATGCGCTGACGCCCGATGCCCGCGCCAACGGCCGTGGCAACCTCGCGCGGCTGCTGGTGGGCAGCGAGGGGACGCTGGCATTCTCCGCCGCGCTGGACCTGAAGCTGTGGCCCATCAAGCCGCGCAAGGTGCTGGGCATCTGCCAGTTCCCCACCTTCCGCCGCGCCATGGAGGCCGCGCAATACCTGGTGCAGCTCGACCCCGAGGCGGTGGAGCTGGTGGACCGCACGATGATCGAGCTGGGTCGCTCCATCCCGCTCTACCGCTCCACCATCGAATCCATGCTGATCGGCGAGCCGGATAGCCTGCTGATCGTCGAGTTCCACGGCTATGACGACGCCGCCCTGCTCCGCGGGCTGGACGCGCTGGATGACATGATGGCGACCCTGGGCCTCGGCGGGCAGGTGGTGCGCGTGGTGGATGCCGCGCAGCAGGCCGCGGTGGCGGAGGTGCGCGAGGCGGGCCTGAACATCATGATGAGCATGAAGGGCGACGCCAAGCCGGTCTCCTTCATCGAGGATTGCGCCGTCCCGCTGGAGGACCTGGCCGACTACACCGAGCGCCTGACGGCGGTGTTCGACCGCCATGGCGTCAAGGGCACCTGGTACGCCCATGCCTCCGTCGGCTGCCTGCATGTGCGCCCGGTGCTGAACATGAAGGATGGCGAGGATGTGCGCCGCATGCGCGCCATCGCCGAGGAATGCTTCGCCCTGGTGCGCGAATACAAGGGCAGCCACAGCGGCGAGCATGGCGACGGCATCGTCCGCTCCGAGTTCCACGAGCCGATGTTCGGCAACCGCATCACCCGCGCCTTCGAGGCGGTGAAGGACGAGTTCGACCCCGCGGGCCTGCTGAACCCCGGCCGCGTGGTGCGCGCGCCGAAGATGGATGACCGCTCCCTGTTCCGCTACGCGCCCGACTACGCGCCCGCGCCGGTGACGCCGGTGCTGGACTGGAGCGAGCACCCGGGCGGCTTCCTCGGCGCCACCGAGATGTGCAACAACAACGGCACCTGCCGGAAGTTCGACGCCAACGTCATGTGCCCCAGCTATCGCGTCACGCGCGACGAGCAGCACCTGACGCGCGGCCGCGCCAACACGCTGCGCCTCGCGCTGTCCGGCCAGCTCGGCCCCGATGCGCTGGCCTCCGATGACGTGGCCGAGGCGATGGCGCTCTGCGTCTCCTGCAAGGGCTGCAAGCGCGAATGTCCCACGGGCGTGGACATGGCGCGCATGAAGATCGAGGTGCTGGCGGCCCGCCGCCGCACCCATGGCCTGCGCGTGAAGGACTGGGCGCTGGGAAGGCTGCCGCGCATCGCCCGCTGGGCCGCCATCGCGCCCTTCGTGCCCAATGCGCTGATGCGCGTGAAGCCGCTGCGCCGCTGGCTGGAGACGCGCGCCGGCCTGGCCGCCAGCCGCAAGCTCCCTGCCTTCGTGTGGAACACCTTCGATGACGTGGAGGCCAGGTGCGGGCAGGGCGAGGAGGCGCTGCTCTTCGCCGACAGCTTCAACCGCCATTTCGAGCCGGAGAACCTGCGCGCCGCCGTGCGCGTGCTGGCCGCCGCGGGCTACGCCGTGAAGCCGGCGCAGCACGCCACGGAATCGCGGCCGCTCTGCTGCGGCCGCACCCTGCTGGCCGCCGGCATGGTGGAGGAGGCGCGCGCCGAGGCCCGCCGCACGGTCGCCGCCCTGGATGACGGCACCGAGCGCCCGATCATCGGCCTGGAGCCCTCCTGCCTCTGCACCCTGCGCGACGAGTTCCCGGCCCTGCTGCCCGGCGAGGCCGCCA
>JBEQBS010000062.1:0-12088 GCA_041639675.1 Rubritepida sp.
ACGCTCTTCCGATCTTCCAGCGTCACCGCCGCGCCCGGCCGCCAGAAGGAGGATGCCTGGAGGATGGCCGGCCCGGACAGGCCGCGATGGGTGAACAGCATCGCCTCCTCGAACCGCGCCGGGCCGCAGGCCGCGGCCACGGGCAGCGAGACCCCGGCCAGCGGGCGCATCAGCGCCAGCGCCTCCCCGCCGAAGGTCAGCGGCACCAGGGCGGGGCGCTGCGGCAGCACGGGCAGGCCGAAGCGCGCGGCGGCCTCCTGCGCGAAGGCGGTGGCGCCCATCTTCGGGATGGCCGGGCCGCCGGTGGCCAGCACCAGCGATTCCGCCGTCACCGCCCCGCCATCGGCGGCGATGCGGAAGCGCCCATCGGCGTGGTCCAGCGCGGCGATGCGGGTGCCGCAGCGGATCACCACGCCGGCGGCGGCGCATTCGGCCAGCAGCATCGCCACGATGTCGCGCGCCGAGCGGTCGCAGAACAATTGCCCCAGCGTCTTCTCGTGCCAGGGGATGCGGTGGCGCTCCACCATCTGGAGGAAGTCGGCCGGCGTGTAGCGCGCCAGCGCGGAGCGCGCGAAATGCGGGTTGGCGGACAGGTAGCGCCCGGCCTGCGCGCCATCCAGGTTGGTGAAGTTGCAGCGCCCGCCGCCGCTGATGAGGATCTTGCGCCCCGGCTCGGGCGCGTGGTCCAGCACCAGCACGCGGCGGCCGCGGCGCCCGGCGGCGATGGCGGCCATCAGCCCCGCCGCGCCGGCGCCCAGCACGCAGACATCCGCCGTGGTCACACCAGCACGGCCCAGTCGGCGTAGCCGTCCAGCAGGTGGTCCGGCGCCTCCGGCTTGAAGGCGGCGTAGATGCCGCGCGCCGGGCCGGTGGCGGGGTGCGGGCGGTAGCAGATGCGGGTGAAGCCGGCGGCCAGCAGCAGCGCCGTCATCAGCGGCGGGTTGGGGCCCCACCAGTTGGTGGCGTCGCCCGCCAGCTCGTCCCAGGGGTAGAAGACCATGGCCGGGCGCACCTCGGCCAGGGCGTCCTGGTGCGTCTCCACCACGCAGACATGGCGCGTGAGCTTGCCCAGCGCGTCCATCACCGGAATCGGGTTGCGCAGGTGGTAGAAGACGCCGAGGAACAGGACGAGGTCGAAGGGCTCCAGGTCGGCGGGCAGCTCCATCGGGTCCAGGCGCCGCGCCTCGGGCCGCAGCCCGGTGGCGGCGCAGGCGAGGTCGAAGGTCTCGCGCCCGCGGAAATCCGGGTGGTCCCACACGAAGCTGTCGGTGGCCAGCACCCGCGCCGCCCCGCGCCGCAGCGCGGCCAGGCTGAAGGCGCCGTTCCAGGCGCCGATGTCCAGCACGGACATGCCGGCCAGCGGCAGCGGGCCGAGGAACAGCGCCTCCTCGTCGGCCATGATCTCCGGCGTCTTGCGGCCGGGCGTGGTGATGCCGGGGCGCAGCTCCATGGTGTGGAACCAGATGTGGCGCGCGATCGCGTCGCGCAGGGCGTCGTCATCCATGGGCGGCAGTCTAGACCATGTGGCGGGTGCGGCGCAGCATGGGCCCATGCATGTCCTCATCCTCGGCGCGGGCGTCACGGGCCTCGCCACCGCGCATGTGCTGGCCGCCGAGGGGCACCGCGTCACCGTGCTGGATGCCGAGCGCGCGCCGGGCCGCGGCGCCTCCTTCGCCAATGGCGGGCAGCTCTCCTACTCCTACGTCGCGCCCTTCGCCGGGCCGGGCGTGATCGGCAAGGTGCCGGGCTGGCTGCTCGACCCCGACGGGCCGCTGCGCTTCCGCCCCGCCTTCGACCCGCACCAGTGGCGGTGGCTGCTGGCCTTCCTGCGCGCCTGCAACGCCGGGCAGGCGGCGCGCACCACCGCCGCGCTGCTGTCCCTGGCGGCGCTTTCGCGCAGCCTGACGCGCGAGGTGGTGGCGCTGCCGGGCATGGAGTTCGACTTCGCCCCGGCCGGCAAGCTGGTGCTGCAGGGCGATGCCGCCGCCATGGCCGGCGCCGTGCGCCAGATGGAGATGCAGGCCGCGCTGGGCAGCGTGCAGCGGGCGCTGTCGCGCGAGGAATGCCTGGCGGCCGAGCCCGCGCTGCGCCACCTCGCGCACCGCATCCATGGCGGCATCCTGACCGAGAGCGAGGAGGCCGGCGACGCGCGGCTGTTCTGCGAGGCGCTGGCGCTGCGGCTGGCCAAGGGCAATGCCGCCGTCACCTTCCGCATGGGGCTGCGCGCGCGGCAGATCGTGCGCGCGGAGGGACGCATCCGCGCCGTCGTCACCGATGACGGGGTGATCGAGGCCGACCACTTCGTCCTGGCCCTGGGCAATGGCGCGCGTGCGCTGACACGCCCCCTGGGGCTGGACCTGCCGATCTATCCCCTCAAGGGCTATTCCCTGACGCTGGACGTGGCCGACGAGGCCGAGGCGCCGCGCATCTCCATCACCGACAGCGCGGCGAAGGTGGTCTATGCCCGCCTGGGCCGCCGGCTGCGCGTGGCCGGCATGGCCGACCTGGTGGGCGAGGACCACCGCATCGAGGAGAAGCGGCTGGACACGCTGATCCGCCAGGCGCGCGCCGCCTTTCCCGGCGCCAGCGACTGGCGGGAGGTCCGCCCCTGGGCCGGGCTGCGGCCGGCCACGCCCACCGGCCTGCCGCTGCTGGGCGCCACGCGCGCCGCGCCCAACCTGTGGCTGAACCTGGGCCAGGGCAGCCTGGGCTTCACCCTGGCCATGGGAAGCGCCGCGGTGGTGGCGGCGCTGATGGCGGGCCGCGCGCCGCCGGTGCCGGCGGAGCCCTTTTCCCTGGGTTGACCCCTCGTCATGGTCCTGCCAATGGGGGTGGGCCCCCGCCTTCGGCGGGCGCTCCGACCGGGGGTGTCCGGTTCCCAACCCACAGCGACAAGAGGCCGAACCAAGCCATGCGCGACACGGGCGAGTACCTGTTCACCTCGGAGAGCGTCTCCGAAGGCCATCCCGACAAGGTGGCCGACCGCATCTCCGACACGGTGCTGGACACCTTCCTGGAGGCCGATCCGTATGCCCGCGTGGCCTGCGAGACGCTGGTCACCACCAACCGCATCGTCATCGCCGGCGAGACGCGCGGCCCGGGCTCCATCACGCCCGAGCTGCTGGCCCACAAGGCCCGCATGGCCGTGCAGGACATCGGCTACGAGCAGGAGGGCTTCCACTGGCAGAACGCCAGCGTGGAGGTGCACCTGCATGCGCAGTCCGCGCACATCGCCCAGGGCGTTGACGCCGCCGGCAACAAGGATGAGGGCGCCGGCGACCAGGGCATCATGTTCGGCTATGCCTGCACCGAGACGCCGGACCTCATGCCCGCGCCGCTCTACTACGCGCACCTGATCCTGCGCCGCATCAGCGAGCTGCGCCGCGCCGACGACGTCTCCGTCCGCGGCCTGCTGCCGGATGCCAAGAGCCAGGTGACGCTGCGCTACGTGGACGGCAAGCCGGTGGGCGCCACCTCCATCGTGCTGTCCACCCAGCATGTCGAGGGCATGGACCAGGCGCAGATCAAGGCGATGGTGACGCCGCTGATCGAATCCTCCCTGCCCGCCGGCTGGATGTGCCCGGCCGCCGAGCTCTACGTGAACCCGACCGGCACCTTCGTGATCGGCGGGCCGGATGGCGATTGCGGCCTGACCGGGCGCAAGATCATCGTGGACACCTATGGCGGCGCGGCCCCGCATGGCGGCGGCGCGTTCTCCGGCAAGGACCCGACGAAGGTGGACCGTTCGGCCGCCTATGCCGCGCGCTACGTGGCGAAGAACGTCGTCGCCGCGGGCCTCGCCGAGAAGTGCACCATCCAGGTGAGCTACGCCATCGGCGTGTCCAAGCCGCTGTCGGTCTATTTCGACCTGCATGGCACGGGCAAGGACGTGGACGAGGCGAAGCTGGCCAAGGTGGTGGACGGGCTGGTGAACCTTTCGCCGCGCGGCATCCGCGAGCACCTGCACCTGAACCGCCCGATCTACGTGCCCACCAGCGCCTATGGCCATTTCGGCCGCACGCCGGATGCCGGGAAGGGCACCTTCACCTGGGAGAAGACCGACCTGGTGGATGAGCTGCGCCGCGCCTTCGGGCGCTGACACGCGCCCCACGGAAGTTTCCGGCCGGCGCTGCGCTTGGCCGGAAACCTCCGCGGGGACCCCGTTCAGGGCGCTGGTCCTGGGGGGCCTGCTCCGGCGGCCCGGCAAAGCCGGGCCTTCGACCGGGGCCTTCCGGTGATCGGTGGCACGGATGGTTCTGGGCGGGTCCTTGGCCCCGCCCTTCGTGTTTCGAAGGACTTCGCATGACCACCATGCCCGAGGGCGTGCCGCATCGCCTCTACGGCCGCCGCCGCGGCCATCCGCTGCGCCCGCGCCAGGAGAAGCTGCTGGCCGAGACCCTGCCCCGCCTGCGCTTCGACCCCGCCGCGCGCCCCCTGCCCGCGCCGCTGTGGCTGGAGGTCGGCTTCGGCGGCGGCGAGCACGCCCTGGCCCAGCACGCCGCCCACCCGGAGGTGAGCTACATCGCCTCCGAGGTCTTCGAGAACGGCCTGTGCTCCCTGCTGTCCCGCCTGGTGCCCGAGGGCGGCGAGGCCGGCGCCCCCCTGCCCGCGCGCCTGCACCTCTGGCCGCAGGATGCGCGCGAGCTGCTGGCCGCCCTGCCCGATGCCAGCCTGGACCGGCTGTTCCTGATGTTCCCCGACCCCTGGCCGAAGTCGCGCCACGCCAAGCGGCGCTTCGTCCACCCGGCGATGCTGCCGGTGGTGGCGCGCGTGCTGAAGCCCGGCGCCACCTGGCGCATCGCCAGCGACGACCCGACCTACCAGGACTGGGTGCGGGAGGTCTTCGCCGCGCAGGACCTCTTCATCCAGCAATCCCTGGTGGCGCTGCGCCCCGAGGGCTGGCCGCCCACGCGCTACGAGGCCAAGGCGCTGCGCGAGGGCCGGACGCCCTTCTACTGGGAATTCCGGCGGGCCTAGCCCGGCCTTCCATCCACCCGCGGCCCCAGCAGCATCGGCGCGTGCACCGCCAGGAACAGCGCGAAGGCCGCCACCCAGCAAGCGCCGGCCAGGGCCAGCGGCGTGAGCCCAGGCAGCAGCGCCGGGCCGAAGGCGCGCAGCGGCGCCGCCAGCGCCAGCAGCACATAGGCCGCGACGGTGGCCGGCGCCGCCACCAGCGCCCGCCCGGTATGGCCCAGCGTGGCGCGGCTCATCACCGCCAGGATCATCAGCGCCAGCGCGCCCGCGCCCTGCAGGTGCAGCCAATGCGCGGCCCAGGCCGCATCCAGCAGCAGGAAGGCGGCCTTGGCCAGCAGCGCCAGCGGCACGAAGGCATAGGCCAGGTGCAGCACCCACAGGATGGGCTGCCCCAGCACCCGCAGCCCGTGCCAGCGGGAAAGCCGCAGCGCCACCAGCACCGCCGCCAGCAGCGCCGCCCCGCCGGCCAGGGGCGTGCCGGGCGCCAGCAGGTCCGTCGCCACCACCAGAGCCAGCGCCGCCAGCGCGCCGGCATCCACGCCGGGAATCGGCTGCGGCTCGGCCGGGCGCGGCGTCCTGCGCAGGGCGTTCAAGGTGAAGGAGGGGATGATGCGCCCGCCGATCAGCCCCACCAGCAGCAGCGCCATGTCGGCCAGCAGCAGCTGCCCGCGCGCCCAGCCATCGGCCCACCAGCCCGCCGCCTCGCCCAGCATCAGCAGGTCGCCGGCCCAGAGGCCCAGCACCAGCAGCGGCGGCCCCCACAGCCGCGCCTTGCCCGCCTTCAGCAGGGACGGCGCCACCATCGCCAGCGCCAGCGGGATGGGCAGCAGCGCCAGCGGCGCCGCCACCGCCGGCGGCACCGGCGAGCCCGGCAGCAGCACCAGCCGCGCCAGCAGGAAGGCGCCCGCCAGCAGCGCCAGCGGCGCGCCGGAATGGCCGCGCCGGCCGGTCCAGTTCGGCACCGCCGTCAGCAGGAAGCCGATGACGGCCGCGCCGACAAAGCCGGCCAGCATCTCATGCGCATGCCAGCGCGGCAGCGGCAGCGGCCCGTCCGGCAGCCCCAGCCCGGCCAGCGCCGCCACCCACAGCCCCACCCCCAGCACCGCCCAGCACCCGGCCAGCAGGAAGAAGGGCCGGAAGCCATGCGCCAGCAGGGATGGCATCGGCAACGCAACGATCGCTTCGCCTGAAACATTCTTCGTCATGGGAAAGCCCTCCGGGTCGCCCGGCCGGAATAGGCGGCCCGACCCGCGCCGTCCTTGTCGGCCGACAAGGACGGTGGCCGCCCCAGGGCGCATGACGGCATCGCGAAAGGAATTGCGAGATGAGCCTGAACCGACGCTTCTTCACCATCGGCACCGCCGGGGCCCTGGCCGCCGCCGGCATCGCCCGCGGCACCGGCGCGCATGAGGCGCATGTGCACCGCGCCGCCGCCCCCCCTGCCCGAGGGCGTGGCCGACATCGTGCGCGACCCCGCCGACCTCCCCGGCCCCATCGGCCGCCGCCCGCCCCGGCGCATCGCGGTGGAGCTGGAGACCAGTGAGGTCAACCGCCGGCTGGACGACGGCGCCTCCTACGGCTTCTGGACCTTCAACGGCCGCATCCCCGGCCCCTTCCTGCGCGTGCGGGTGGGCGACACGGTGGACGTGACCCTGCGCAACGCGCCCGGCAGCGGGATGAGCCACAATGTGGACCTCCACGCCGTGACC
Source organism: Rubritepida sp. (assembly GCA_041639675.1). GTDB lineage: Bacteria > Pseudomonadota > Alphaproteobacteria > Acetobacterales > Acetobacteraceae > Roseococcus. Next base: position 6,684 of record JBEQBS010000062.1, read on the forward strand.
GGCCCGGGCGGCGGCGGCGTCGCCACCACCGCCGCGCCCGGCGAGCGCAAGGGCTTCTCCTTCAAGGCGCTGAACCCGGGCCTCTTCGTCTATCACTGCGCGGTGGCGCCGCATGCGCTGCACATCTCCAACGGGATGTACGGCCTGGTGCTGGTGGAGCCCGAGGAGGGCCTGCCCCCGGTGGACCGCGAGTTCTACGTCATGCAGGGCGAGCTCTACACCGACCAGCCCTTCGGCGCCCGCGGCGAGATCGGCACCGATCACGACCGCCTGCTGGACGAGCGGCCGACCCACGTGCTGTTCAACGGCGCGGTGGGCGCGCTGACCGAGCACAGCCCGCTGCGCGCGAAGGTGGGCGAGACGGTGCGCATCTTCTTCGGCGTCGGCGGCCCGAACCTCGCCTCCTCCTTCCACGTGATCGGCGAGATCTTCGACCGCGTCTTCTCCCTGGCGGACCTCACCACCGCGCCGCTGCACGACGTGCAGACCATCTCCGTCCCGCCCGGCGGCGCGGCGGTGGTGGAGCTGAAGCTCCAGGTGCCCGGGCGCTTCCTGCTGGTGGACCACGCGCTGTCGCGGCTGGAGAAGGGCTGCGTCGGCTACCTCCAGGTCGAGGGCGCGCCGGAACCCGACGTGTTCGCGGCGTGACGCCGCGGGCCGGCACCGGGGTGGATGCGCTGCTGCGCGCCCATCCGGTGCTGATCCCCGCCTTCATCCGCCGGGGCATGCAATGCCCCGGCTGCCCGGCCGGCCCCTTCCACTCGCTGGAGGAGGCCGCCCGCGCCCATGGGCTGGAGCCCGAGGGCTTCGTGGCGGAGCTGCGCGCGGAGCTGGAGGCCGCCGGCCGCGTCAGCCCTGGGCGATGAGCACCAGCGCATGGGCGTCGCGCACGCGCCACTGGAAGCGCGCCGCCGGGGCCAGCACGCCCGCCTCCTCCCACCGGCCCAGGATGCGGCTGGCGGTGGGCAGGGTGGTGCCGGCCATGGTCGCCAGGTCCTGCCGCGAAAGCGGGAAGCCGATGCGGAGGGCGCCATCCGCCTCCTTCACCCCGGCCTGGTTCAGCAGCCGCAGCAAGGCCTGGGCGAGGCGCTGCTCCACCCGCTCGGCCGCCATCTCGTGCAGGCGCTGGTGCGCCTCCTGCGTGCGGCCGGCCATGGCGCGCATGGCATTCGCCAGCACCGCCGGGTGGCGGGCGGCCAGCGCCGCGCCCTCCCAGGACAGCAGCACGCAATCCTCCGCGGCGGAGACGGTGGCGGGATAGAGCTGGCCCGGGCCCAGCAGCGCCAGCACCCCGGCCGGCTGCATCGGCCCGACGAAGCGCAGCACGGAGGGCGCGCCATCCGGCGTCTCCTGCGCCACCTTCAGGCGGCCATGCAGCAGCAGGTGGAGGAGGTCCGCCGGATCACCCTGGCGGAACAGCACCGCGCCGGCCGGCAGGCGGCGGGGGCGGGCCAGCGCCACGGCATCGCGCAGCGCATCGGGCGCAAGGCCCTGGAGGAGCGGGGCCGCCGCCACATCCGCCGGGTCGGGCCGGAGATCGGGCATGGCGGGGCAACGCGCCGGCGCGGCGGGGGGTTTTGGCGCGCCCCCGCCGCGCGGCGTGTCAGCGGCGCAGGCCGAGGCGGCCGATCAGCGCCTCGTAGCGCTTCTGGTCGCGCTTCTTGACGTAGTCGAGCAGGCCGCGGCGCTGACCGACCAGCACCAGCAGGCCGCGGCGCGAATGGAAGTCCTTCGCGTGGGTCTTCAGGTGCTCGGTCAGGTTGGCGATGCGCTCGGAGAGCAGGGCGACCTGCACCTCGGGGGAGCCGGTGTCGCCGGGCTTGGTGGCGTATTCGCTGATGAGCGCGGTGCGGCGCTCGGCGGTGATGGACATCGCGATGTTCCTTCGCAACGGGTTTCAGTGCCGGTCCGGCCGCCGTCAGGCCTGCGCCATCAGGCGTTCGGGTTGCAGCTGCCCGTCTTCCAGGCGGCAGAGACCCACGAACCGCCCCGCTGCCAGCACGCGCACCAGCCCCCCATCGGGGTCGGCGGCGTCCGGAATGCGGCCCATGAACTCCACCAGGCTGAGCGCCTGGCCGAAGCCGAGCCGCGCGGCCTCCGCCTCCGTCGCGGCCAGCGCCGGGATGTCGGCCAGCGCGGTCGCGAGAGGAAGCAGGAGGTCCAGCGAAGGAGGCGGGGTATCGCCCGCCCCGGCGATCCTGTCCAGGGGGATGCCGTCGCTCTCGGTGAAGGGGCCGACCCGCGTGCGGCGCAGGGCCGCCACATGCCCGACCGTGCCGCAGGCCAGCGCGAGGTCGCGCGCCAGGGAGCGCATGTACACCCCCTTGCCCGATTGCACCTCGAAGATGGCGGTGTCGGCGTCCACGCGCTCCACCAGCTCGAAGCGGTCCACCCGCGCCGGGCGCGCCTCCAGCTGCACGGCCACGCCGTCGCGCGCCAGGTCGTAGGCGCGCTCGCCATTCACCTTGATGGCGGAAAAGACGGGTGGGACCTGCATGATCTCGCCGCGGAAGGCGGGAAGCGCTGCCTGGATGGCGGCGTCGTCGGGGCGGGCCTCGCTGGTCCGCGTCACCTGGCCGTCGGCGTCGTCGCTGTCGCGCGCCTCGCCCAGCCGCAGGGTGAAGCGGTACACCTTGGTGCCGTCCATCACATAGGGCACGGTCTTGGTGGCGGCGCCGAAGGCGATGGGCAGCAGGCCGGTCGCCAGCGGGTCCAGCGTGCCGCCATGGCCGGCCTTCTGCGCCTCGAAGGCGCGCTTCACGCGGTTCACCACGTCGGTCGAGCCGATGCCGGTGGGCTTGTCCACGATCAGCCAGCCGTCAATCGGCCGGCCCTTGGGCTTGCGGCGGAAATTCTTGCGCAACGTGTTCAGTCCTGTTCGTCGTCTTGGCGTGGGGTGAGGTCGCGCGCGACCTCGGGCCGGCGCAGCAGCCGGTCCATCTGCAGGGCGTAGTCCAGCGCCGTGTCGGTCTGGAAATGCAGCTCGGGGGCGAATTTCAGGCGGATGCGCCGCGCCACCTGCTGGCGCAGCCAGCCTGCGTTGGCCTTCAGCCCCGCCATGTGCTCGGGCGCGAGATCCCGGCCCAGGCCGGAGACGAAGGCCGTCATGTGCTTGAGGTCCGGGCTGGCGCGGACCTCCGTGACCGTGATCGGCACGCCCCAGAGGGACTGGTCCGGCCAGTCGCCGCGCTCGATCACGGCGGCCAGCACATGGCGCACCTCCTCGGCGACGCGGAGCTGGCGCTGGGAGGGGCCGTTGGGGGAATGGGCGGGGCGCTTGGCCATGGGAACCTCAACTGAAGGGGACTGGAACCCCGCAATGAGAATCCGGCCGCGAATAGCGGCCGGCGCGCCCAAACCGACCGGACGGCCTGCGCGCCAGCGGCGGCGCGAAGCCAAGCGGCCGGATGGCCGCGCCCGGCGTCTGAGGGCAGAGGAAAAAGTCGGTGGCAGCCGCTACGCGGCAGCCACCGTCTCGGTCTCGAAGCACTCGATCTGGTCGCCGATGCGGATGTCGTCGTAGTTCTTGAAGCCCATGCCGCATTCGTAGCCGTTGGTGACTTCCTTCACGTCGTCCTTGAAGCGGCGCAGCGTGGACAGCTCGCCCTCGTGGATCACGACGCCCTCGCGCAGCAGGCGCACGCCGCAGCCGCGTTTCACCACGCCCTCGGTCACGCGGCAGCCGGCCACGTTGCCCAGGCGCTTCACCTCGAAGACCTGCAGGATGGTGGCGTAGCCGATGAAGTTCTCGCGCTGCACCGGGGCCAGGCGGGACTTGTACAGCGCCTCGATGTCGTCCTGCACCTGGTAGATGATCGAGTAGTAGCGGATGTCCACGCCGTCGCGCTGCGCCATCTCCCGCGCCTGCGCCGTGGCGCGGACGTTGAAGGCGACGACCACGGCGTTGGACGCCTTGGCCAGCTGCACGTCGGATTCCGTGATCTGGCCCACCGCGGAATGCAGCACGCGGACCTTCACCTCGTCATTGCCCAGCTTGGACAGCGTGGCGTTGATCGCCTCCGCGCTGCCCTGCACGTCGGCCTTGACCACCACGGCCACTTCCTTCTGCTGGCCCGCGGCGATGCGCGCCAGCATGTCGTTCAGCGTGCCGCGGCCCGCGCCCAGGGCGGCGGCCGCCTTGTCGCGCGCCTTGCGCTGGCGGAACTCGCTCACCTCGCGCGCGCGCACCTCGTTCTCGACCGCCAGCACCGTCTCGCCGGCGCCGGGCACGCCGGACAGGCCCAGCACCTCGACCGGCACGGAAGGCCCGGCGGCCTTGGCGGGCCGGCCCTTGTCGTCCACCAGCGCGCGCACGCGGCCCCATTCGGTGCCCGCCACCACGATGTCGCCGGTCTTCAGCGTGCCCTTCTGCACCAGCACCGTAGCCACCGGCCCGCGCCCGCGGTCCAGCTTGCTCTCGATCACCGTGCCCTCGCCGGCGCGGTTCGGGTTGGCGCGCAGGTCCAGGATCTCGGCCTGGAGCGCGATGGCCTCCAGCAGCTTGTCCAGGTTGGCGCCGGTCTTGGCGCTGACCTGGATCTCCTGCGTCTCGCCACCCAGGGATTCGACCACGATCTCGTGCTGCAGCAGCTCGTTGCGCACGCGGTCCAGGTTGACGCCCGGCTTGTCAATCTTGTTGACGGCGACGATCAGCGGCACCTCGGCGGCGCGCGCGTGCTTGATGGCCTCGATGGTCTGCGGCATCACGCCGTCATCGGCGGCCACCACCAGCACCACCATGTCCGTCACGCTGGCGCCGCGGGCGCGCATGGCGGTGAAGGCCTCGTGGCCCGGCGTGTCCAGGAAGGTCACGCGGCCGGCCGCGGTGTCCACCATATAGGCGCCGATGTGCTGGGTGATGCCGCCAGCCTCCTTCGCCGCCACGTCGGTCTTGCGCAGCGCGTCGAGCAGCGAGGTCTTGCCGTGGTCCACATGGCCCATGATGGTGACGACGGGCGCGCGGGGCTCCAGCGCCTCCTCCTCGTCCACCGCGCCGTCCAGGCCCAGCTCGATGTCGTCTTCCGCCACGCGCTTCACGCGGTGGCCGAATTCCTGCGCCACCAGCTCGGCGGTGTCGGCGTCAATGGACTGGGTGATGGTGGCCATCACGCCCATGCGGAACAGCGCCTTCACCACCTCGCCGGCGCGGGACGCCATGCGGTTGGCCAGCTCCTGCACCGTGATGGTCTCGGGGATCACCACGTCGCGCACCACGCGCTCCCCGCCCGAGCGCAGCCGCGCCAGCTCGGCCTGGCGGCGCTCGCGCTCGCGGGCGCGGCGCATGGAGGCGATGGAGCGGCCGCGGTCGTCCTCGCCCTCCATCGCGGCGCCCACGTCAATGCGGCCCTCGCGGCGCGGGCCGGCCAGCGGGGTCTTCTTCGGCGGCGGGCCGGCGGGGCGGCGCG